>DXBN01000219.1 GCA_019116505.1 Candidatus Enterococcus avicola
AGATATCCAAACGCTAACTTGCTTACTAATGAATTACCGTCGTGCAGCCTACTTATATCAAGTTGAACGAATTGATACGAATCAACAAACTTTGCGTATCTTGGAAGAAATTATTCCAGATATGGCAGCCTATTTTAGTGATTATTTTTGATAGAAGAAAGGAATGATTAATCCAATGAAGATTTATTTTGCAGCGCCAATGTTTGCGGAAAGCGAACGTCTCTATAACACGATGATTGTTGAGAGTATTCGCGAAAAATTTCCAGAGTGCCAAATTTATTTACCACAAGAAAATGGTGATATTAACGATAAAATGGCTTACGCCAATAGTTTGATGATTGCTAAAGCCGACACAAATGAGGTGCTTAAAAGCGATTTAATGATTGCAATTTTAGATGGAATTAGCATTGATGCTGGAGTAGCTTCTGAAATTGGTGTGGCTTATGCGAAAGGAATTCCTATCATGGGACTCTATACGGATTCACGCCAACAAGGTGGGGAACATCCGGATAAACTAGCCGCTCTAACTGAAATTGGTGAAAATCAATTTCATTATTTAAATTTATATACAACTGGTTTAATTAAACTCAATGGTTTGATTGTATCAAGCAAAGAGGAACTTTTATCTGAACTTCTTAAAAAACTTTAAAAAGACGCTTCATTGCCATTCTATTAAAGGAATGTGGCGAAGCGTCCATTGCTTTTAAAGATTTCTAATTAAGACAGGGTGAAATGCGCTAAAATAAAAACACTTTATTCTAAGAGATTACTTAGAGTAAAGTGTCTGTTTAAATTGGCTAAAGTGGAGCTTGGTTATTAAATTGTGCTCGTTGGGTCGCTGAAAGTTCGATAATTGAGCGCTCATCTAGTAAAGGATTACTTTTGTCTTTAGGGGATTCATCCTCTTTTTCAATGTCAGTGTCGGGTTCTTGATCCAAATTAAGGTCTTTTTCCATTTTGTCGATTTTTGAGAAAGGTTTCTTTTCGCGTTCTTCTTCAGCTAATTTATTTAGTTTATCTGGCATTGTATATTCCTCCTTTATTATATCCTCACAAGTATTTTATCAGAAATTAAACAATTTAACAAAGAAAAGGGTTTCATAAAGTGTGGGAAGAACATTCTTTTAAGAAAAGGAGTGAGTCGTTCTTTATGCAAGAAAATCAAAAAAAATCTATTTTTACAACACAAGAGATAGCGTTTTTAGCGTTGCTTACAGCAGCCTGTGTGGTTGGGCGCTTATTATTTCAGTTTATTCCTAATATTCAACCAATGACGGCGATTTTTATTTTAATCACTACCTATTTAGGCATATCAAGAGGACTAGTGGTAAATATCTTATCGGTGCTGATTACTAATATTTATTTAGGTATGGGTATTTGGACAATCGGGCAAATTACGGGATTTTCAATCATTATTCTATTGGTTGGCGTTTTGAACAAATGGTCAGTTTTCCATCATCATTTATTTCTCCAAGTAGGTTATAGCTTTTTGGCGGGATTTATATATGGTTTGGTTTTAGCTGTGATCGATACGAAAATTTACGGTCTTTCAAATTTCTGGGCCTATTACTTAGGAGGCATCTCCTTTGATTTTTTACATGCAGTAGGAAATAGTGGGTTCTATCTAGTATTGGCGCCTGCTTTCAAACGGTTATTTGATAAACAAGTTAAAAGAAAATGGGAGTTGTGAGATCGACATCACAACTCCTGTTTTCTTTTTTTACGAGGATTTTCAAATAATTTAAAGGCGTCCTCGATTTCTTGCAAGACTTCTGGATCCGTCTCAATTGACTTTAGTTGGTTAAAGCGTTCGATTGAATCAGCTGGATTTCTTCTTGTGAGCTCGGCAATTGCCCAGACGGCTGTTCCACGAATAACAGGACGTTGATCATCTAAGCAAGCAATAATATCTGGTAATGCTTCACGACCACCAAGATTGGCTAAAGCCATAATGGCATTGCGCTGAATCGTCCGTTTTCCACGCCATGAACCGGCAAGTTTACCAAATTGCTCTTTGAATTCTTTATTTGATATTGTTAATATTGGACGTAATTTAGGGAAAACTGAATCGACTTCGGGTTCCATTTCAGAATGGAAGTGAAAATCTTTTTTCTGATTGTAGGGACAAACGAGTTGGCAAATATCACAGCCATAGATGATATTGCGGTTCTTTTTTCGGAATTCTTTTGGCATCATACCTTTAGTTTGTGTTTGGTAGGACAGACATTTCTTAGCGTTCATCCGACCATCGCCTAATAAAGCAGAAGTTGGACAAGCTGTGATGCAACGGGTGCAGTCCCCGCAACCGTTTGGTATAGGTGTATCTGGCTCAAATTGGATGTTTGTAACAATCTCGCCTAAGTAGACAAAAGAACCGAACTCTTCAGTAATTAATAAACCATTCTTGCCAATAAAGCCCAAACCCGCACGTTGAGCTACGGCGACATCAACAAATTCACCGGTATCCACCTGAGGAGCAAAACGCCAATCTTCCTCTGCTTGATAGATTGTTGCTTGACTTTTAATAAAATCAATTAGCTTTTTCAAGCGATCTTGTAAAATAAAGTGATAGTCTGTGCCCCAAGAAGCACGGGCGAATTGTCCGCGTTTTTCATCTCGAGGAATCTCACCATGAAATTTTGTTGGATAAGCCAGGGCGATAGAAATGATACTTTGAGGTTGGTCAAAAGTTAATTCTGGATATAACCGTTCATCAATATTTTGATGTTCAAATCCGGAAGTATGGCCTTTTTCTTTTTGTTCGATTAGGGATTCTTTGAGATAATCAAAAGGTTCAGCAGTAGTAAAACCAATCTTATCAATCCCTAAGTTTTTGCTTTCTAGAATAATTTTTTCTTTTAACGTAAGCAAGACGTCAACCTCCTATGGATAAAACTTTCATTATTTCTATCATATCATAATTATACAATTTGTTTTCAATTTTTAGGAAGGGTATAATATGTACAGTTGATAAAAAGGGAGCGTTTTGAATATGGAAAACTTAGACTTATTGAAAAAAATCTCTTTTGAACGTGTGGCCGGTTCAAAAGAAGAATATGCAGCCGCGATGATTATTAAAGAAGAAATTGAAAAAATGAATTTAGAGGTATTGATTGAACCTTTTGAAATTGAATTTCCGGAAGAAGTAACGGCAACGTTTGAAGTGCTAGAACCTGTTGCACAATCTTTTAAAGTGACTGGTGTTGGATTAGCCGGTGTAACGGAAGGTTTAGTCGGTGAATTTATTTATGTTGACGATTTAGATGTCATTAGTTTAGCTCAAGCAAAAGGCAAGATTGCTCTATTTAATGGGGGATTAACTTTTGCAAATTATAAGAAAATTGTAGAAGCGGGTGTCATTGGTTTTGTGACATTCAATGGTAGCGTCTATGATGAAGCAATTGATGTTGACGAGCGTTATTTGCGTCCGAAACTCCAAGAACTGGGGAAATTACCTGGCGTAAATATGAGTATTCATGATGCCGAACGCTTGGTTCGATTAAATCCAAGTAAAGTCAAATTAAGCGTATCAAGTCAGGTCGAAACTCGTACTTCTCATAACTTAGTCGTAACCATACCAGGTGAAATTGAAGAGGAAATCATTTGTTTCTCAGGGCACTATGATTCGGTACGTCATTCAAAAGGAGTTTATGATAATGCAACAGGTGCTTTAGCAATTTTAGATTTCTTAAAACATTTCAGCGAATCAAAACCAAAACGAACACTGAAATTTTTATGGTGTGGCACAGAAGAACGCGGTTTAGTTGGTTCAACTGCTTTTGTTGCTGCCCATAAAGAAGAAATGAGTAAGTATAAACTAAATATTAATTTGGACATGCTTGGCGTTGTGTTAGGTAAAGACATCGCTTCGGTAACTGGCGAAGAAGCAATTGCACATTACATTGATTTTGTTGGAAAAGAACTCGGTTTTGGTATCCAAACATCAAATGGCGTCTATCCAAGTGATTCGACACCATTTGCTGATGGCGGTGTACCAGCAATTACTTTTGCGCGGGGGGCAGCACCGGGTGGGGCGACCATCCATTCGAAAAAAGATGTGATTGATTTTATTAGTGTTGAAAGTTTTAATAAGACAGTTGAATTTATTCTTGCATTTGCCGAACGAATCATTGAAGCAGAGGTCTTTCCAATTCCGACTACAATGCCTGAAAAGATGAAAGAAGAATTAGATAAGTATTTATTGCGAAAAACAGATAAATAAAGCAAAAAACAGCTAGTCGTTTCTTGTTTAAAATGATAGAATGATTAAATTAATAAGAAAAATTCTAAGGAGTTGTAGGGATGACGATATTATATAAAAGTACCCGAAATAAAAATAATAAAGTGAGTGCTTCACAAGCAATACTACAAGGACTCGCTTCTGATGGTGGCTTATACGTCCCAACTGAAATGCCTAAATTGCATTTAAACTTTGAAGAACTGGGATCAAAAAGTTATCAAGAAGTTGCTAAAATTATTTTACAAGCTTTCTTAGCTGACTTTACAGCAGAGGAAATCCAAGCGTGTGTCGATGGGGCATATGACCAAAAATTTAGCGATCCAGTAATTGCACCAGTAGTCAAAAAAGGGGAGGACTATTTCTTGGAATTGTTTCATGGTCCAACCTTTGCTTTTAAAGACTTAGCTTTATCCATCTTACCCTACTTAATGACAACTGCGGCTAAAAAAAATCAAATTGAAAATGAAATTGTGATTCTAACTGCGACATCAGGTGACACTGGGAAAGCGGCAATGGCAGGTTTTGCGGATGTACCGGGAACCCGTATCATTGTTTTTTATCCAGAAAATGGTGTTAGTTGGATTCAAGAAAAACAAATGGTCACTCAAACAGGTGAGAATACACATGTGGTTGCTGTAAAAGGTAACTTTGATGATGCACAAACAGCTGTTAAACAGATGTTTAATAATGCCGAGTTGAAGTCCTCTTTAGCTGCAAATAATCAACAATTTTCATCTGCGAATTCAATGAATATTGGTCGTTTATTACCGCAAATTGTTTATTACGTTTATACCTATGCACAATTAGTACAACAAGAGGAAATTAAAAATGGCGATTTAATCAATGTTTCGGTTCCGACTGGAAACTTTGGGAATATTTTAGCAGCCTATTATGCCAAACAAATTGGTGTGCCGATTGATCAGTTAATTTGTGCTTCAAATACAAATAATGTTCTAACCGACTTTTTCAAAACAGGAGAGTATAATCGTCAACGTGAATTCCATTTGACAAGTTCGCCTTCAATGGACATTTTAGTTTCAAGTAATTTGGAACGCTTAATCTATCACTTGACGAATGACAATCCGACACAAACCAAAGCGCTGATGGATGCCTTATCAATAGAAGGTAAATATCAAATTACACCGGAAATGATGGCGAAACTAACCAATTTTTATGCGGAATTTGCAACGGAAAAAGAAGTTGACCAAAGCATCGCTCACTTATTTAAGGAAACACACTATACAATGGATCCTCATACAGCAGTAGCTAAAAATGTGGCAGATAAATTTAAAGCTGAAAATCATTCAGTAAATAAAATGGTCGTCGTTTCAACGGCGAGCCCTTACAAATTTCCAAGAACAGTTGTTGAAAGCATCTCAGGTGGGAAATCAGAATCAGATGATTTTTCATTAGTAAAACAATTAGAAACGCTCACAGGAATTCCTTTACCAAAGGAAGTTCAAGAACTCGAAATGCTCCCTGTCCTTCATCAGCAAGTTGTTGAAGTGTCGGCGATGCAAACCGCAGTGGAAGCTATTTTAAAAACGAAATAAAAAAGCGCCTCTACATCTGACTAATTAGTCAAGGGATGTAGAGGCGTCTTTTTTTTTGATTAATTCCTATTGATAATTTCTTGGATTCGTTGTTGGATTAAGAAAAAATCATTCGCATTTAGTGTTGGTTCTACGATGACAAGCGGAGTGCCCAACAATTCATCTGGATGAATTGTTGTCGTTGAAATAACTAAATCGGCATCTAGAAAGGAGTCAACGAAAGTAATTTTATAATTTGCTTTAAAATAGAGGGTAATGTGATCCATTAAATAATTTGATAAAAAACCGGAGAATTCTGAGTAAATAGCAATTGTGATTGGCGCAAGTGGTGCAACTAAAGGGGCAAAGTTTGTCATCAATGCAAAACTTTTTAGTCGAAAAAGATTGGTATTTAGTTCTGGTGATAATTTAGTGAATAATTCCCAGAACTCTTTGAAACGTTCATAATACACAGGTGCTGCTTTTTTTAGAGAGTAGTAATTTACGATTCGAAATAGACTGAACATTTCATCCCGCATAAATACAAAATGGGAAAGTGTTTGATATTTATTAATGGAATAAAGAATAAATTTTTGTTGTTTCATATTTAAAGGTTGAAATGTCTTTTGAAAAGCAGCAATCCAATTTCCACTATCCTCTAAGGCATTAGGAATTGCGGAATCTTTTAAAACAACACCAAAATTATAATTAAATAATTCAGAAGAATAAAGAAATAGCAAAAAGAATTGCCATTCAATTAAAGACCAGTTGTTTAAAAAAAGTGGTTTTGTTGGAAAGTGGAACTGATGGAATATTTCTTGTTCTTCTTCTGATAATTGAAAAGGAACACCAGTATGAACACCATGTTAATAGGCGTAATACACGAGTGCAAAGACGTCAAATTCTTTCATTGTCAAATGGATTTCAAGATAGTCTAGAATTTTTAATGAACACGATTGATCAAGGGCAAACGTTAAGTCGTTGGAATATTTTAAAAAGTGCTTTGAATACATTTTCATCTGGATTACTAGATGATAATCCAGGGCAGAGTATCAAAATAGGTTTAGCAGCATTTGGCGGAACAACAGGTGATACTTCTACAAATAAACCTTACGGAATGATTGGTAATTTTGGAACTGTGAGTGCAGATACCGTGTATCGAGGATTTACAGCAGATAAGTCAGAGTTTACCGGTCATGCTATTTTGAATACTAATCCTATTGGTGGAACTCCAACATTCTTAGGGATAGATGCAGGAATGGATCTATTAACTATGGATAGTAGATATCAGGGGCGTCCAGGAGCTGAAAAAGTTTTGATAACTTTAACAGACGGACAACCTACTCATGGAAATCTATCAGGGTATCACGGTCTTTGGAACTATACTGGAAGCAATGCTAATAATCGCGTAGAAAGAACCACGGAATCGAATACCCGCGTAGAAAGATTTATTCCGGGAAGCAACCTTTTTGAAGGGAATGGAACAGCGACGACTACTGCTATTAAAAATTCTACAATTAGTCGTGCAAATACCCGAATAACTAATAGTATCCATAGCTATGCTATTGGTTTCAGAATTGGTCAAGATCAAGATGCTACTGATGTATTGAATGCCTTAGGAATAAATGGGCGATACTTTGCAGATACACCTTCGCAGTTACAAAGTGTAATGACCGCTATTAAGGATTCAATTATCAACTTGAGCGCTTTGATTAGAGATGCCAAGGTTTTCGATCCAATGAGTCAATACGTTGACTTAAATGCAGCAACCGTTCAAACTTCGGCGTTACGGGTCAATTTAACAACACCACGAACGATGACTGTAATCCCATCAATTGATGGAAACTACCCACAATATGCTCAAAATGTTGTGATTGACAAGACAGGCAATAAAGTTAATTTGTCAAACTTAACCTTGTCTGGAAGTAGTACGAAATTAGATGGATTCAGGGTTGAGTATGAAGTAACGCTAAAAGATGCGTATCAAGATGGGAAGTTTTATCCTACAAACGACCCAACTTATTTAGCAGATGAAAATTATCCAAATCCATTTGGTTTTGCTGTTCCATCTGTTAAACATTATAAAACCATCAGCATCCCAGTCGAAAAAATCTGGAATGATGATAATAATGATTGGAATACACGTCAAGATATTACTTTACAATTACAGCGTCAAAATGGAAGTAACTGGGAGAATGTAGCGAATAATGCCTTTGCAATTGCTAAAACAGCGACAGGAAATGCTTTGAAACATACTTTCTCTAATTTACCATCGTATGCTAATGGACAAGTAATAAACTATCGGATTGTTGAAATACCTGCTCGAGTATTAGGATATGATCCAGGAGTTCCAACGCCAGTATCAACGAATGTACAAGCGAATGATAAAACGTTGAAGATGACAAATAATTTGAAAAAAATACCTTTAGGTAAATTTACAAAAATCAATCAAAATGGTGATCGATTGACGGGCGTAAAATTCAAATTATTTAAGTCAGACGGCACGACTCAAATTGGAGCTGAAAAAATATCTATAGCTAATGGTGAGGTTGATTTTAGTGATATTCAATTACCAGTAGGTACGTATATCTTAAGGGAAACAGAGGCGCTTCCTGGCTATGAAACGGCGCCAGATAAGACTATTATCGTTACGGATACAGGAACGACAACAGCGAACCTTGTTATTACGGGACTGGATGAGAAACCAAATGAAGATGGGAACCAAGTTGTCAACCATCTACGATTATTTACATTAAAAGTAACAAAAGAAGATAATCACGGGAATGCGTTAGAAGGTGCAACCTTTACTTTGAAACGCACGATTCCAACTCCGGAAACACCAATCTCAGGAACCACAAACCAAAATATATTTACTTTTGCAGGATTGTCTGCTGGAACGTACATTCTAACAGAAACAAGTCCACCGAATGGATATATTGGAGTTGAAGCAATGACCGTGGTGATTAGTGCCAATGGTCAAGTAACGATTAATGGAGTTGTCCAAGAGGCTACTCCAACTGAAGGTGAAACACTAATCGAATTAACTGTAAAAAATAAAGAAAAAGGTCAATTGCCTTCAACTGGTGGTCATGGAACCCAACAATTCTTAGTTGCTGCACTCGTTTTAGCTGGTATTGCAGGAGTTATCGCAGTCTACTATGTCTATCGTAACCGAAAGGAGGCAGAGTAAGATGAAACTAAGAAAAATATTTGCTAGTTTTGTATTAGTCTTTCTCTTAGCACCTTTAGTAGAGGTTGGACAAAGAGAGGTACGAGCGATAGAAAATCCAGAGACAGCAACTTTTGTCTTACATAAGCGTGTGTTTGATGACAATATGCCAGAGTATAAAGAAAATACGGGTTTAGAAATGCCAGATTTTGGTGGAAGAGCACTTAATGGAGCAGGATTTACAGTTTACGACGTAACAGCTAAGTATCATGCAGCACTTGTTGGAAAAACACAAGCAGAAGCAATAGCTGCGGTAATTGATGAATATAATGATGATGCTGTTGGATTTACGAAGGTAGGAAATGAACAATTTACTGCGGATCCAGAGGGAACAACAAAATTTGTCGATTTACCTTTGTATTCAAATGATATAGACGCAGCATATTTATTCGTTGAAACAACCACACCTACTAATCTAAATATTGTTCAAAATGCCATACCTGTATTAGTTAGTTTACCAATAGAAGATCCTACGAACGAAGGGCAATCCCTAACTACCATTAACTTATATCCAAAAAATGTTTCTCGTGAAGAACCAAAACCCACGCCAAAACCGGAACCGAAACCGGAACCGAAACCTACTCCAAAGCCAAAACCGCCTGGTCGCTTACCACAAACAGGTGAAGCGAAAACGATGATTGGATTATTCGGTGTATTGATTGTTGGAACGGTGAGTATCATTTGGTTCAAAAGAAATTCTAGTAAAAAAACAAATTAAAAAGATAAAGCAGGAGGAAGAGAAAATGAATATTGGGAAGAAAATTTGGAAAATTGCTATTGCTGCTTTGTTAATTGCACCACTATTTGCTGGTAGTTTGAATGCTTCTGCAGCCACTGAAGGAAATGTCGATGTAACAGTTCATAAGCGTGTGTTTGACGACAATATGCCAGAGTATAAAGAAAATACGGGCTTAGTAATGCCTGACTTTGGGGGAAGAGCACTTGATGGAGCAGGATTTACAGTTTATGACGTAACAGCCAAGTATCATGCAGCGCTTGTTGGAAAAACGCAAGCAGAAGCGATGGCTACGGTAATTGCTGAATACAACGATGATGATACTGGATTTACGAAGGTGGGAAATGAGCAATTTACTGCAGATCCAGATGGAACAACAAAATTTGCCAATCTACCTTTGTATTCAAATGATTTAGATGCAGCATATCTATTCGTTGAAACAACTACACCGACTGATCCGAATATTATTCAAAAAGCCGCACCATTTATTTTATCGATGCCAATCT
>DXBN01000220.1 GCA_019116505.1 Candidatus Enterococcus avicola
TAATAGATCGAATGTGCCATAAGTAATTACTCGTTTCATTTTCTTACCTCATTTTCATTTAACTATTCTCACACCCTTCACGATATCAAAAATAAAATTAAATAGCAACAAAAAAATAGCTTATCGCCCTAGTCAGGACGACAAGCTATTGAATCTTTTATTATTTTGCAGCTACAAAAATGTCATTTGCTTTGTTCCAGTCAACTAAATTCCAGAACGCATCTACGTAATCTGGGCGTACATTTCTATAGTTTAAGTAGTACGCATGTTCCCAAACATCTAAACCAATAATAGGTGTTGCACCATCCATTAATGGAGAGTCTTGGTTCGCAGTTGAAGTAATTTCCAATTTATCATCTTTTAAAACTAACCAAGCCCAACCAGAACCAAAACGAGTTGTAGCTGCAGCTTTTAATAATGCTTTAAATTCAGTAAAGTTTCCGAAAGTTTCATCAATCGCTGCTTTTAATTCACCAACCGGTTCGCCACCAGCATTTGGTGCCATGATATTCCAGAAGAATGTATGATTTGCATGACCGCCGCCGTTATTACGCACAGCTGTACGGATATCTTCAGGGATTGCATCCATATCTGAAATTAATTCTTCAATTGTTTTTTCACCTAATTCAGGGTGTTTTTCAATTGCTGCATTTAAATTTGTAACATAAGTATTGTGATGTTTCTCGTGGTGTAAATGCATTGTTTCAGTATCAATATGTGGCTCTAAAGCATCGTATCCATAAGGTAATTTTGGTAATTGATAAGTCATAAAAAATTCCTCCTAAAATATTTGTATTTACAACTCTTAGATTATCAAAGATATCTTAATTCATCAATTCATATGCTTAGTTTTTAAAAATAAGCCATTTACTAAATAAAAAATTAGCCACCACCACAATAACCTGCGTTATTAATTTTGCATAAAAATCTTTCCAGTTTAAAAATTCAATCAATAATAGCATTGACAGCATATCGATCACAAAAGATAACCCGCGATAAAAAACGAATTTAATCAGTTCAAAGCTAACAGCTGTGATTCCGCTAACATTTGAATCAAAAACCCATCTTCGATTCGTTAAATAGGCAAATAAAACCGAAAAAATCCAGGCAAAGCTATTTGCTAAAAGCATATCCATCTCTAAAAAAGATTTTAAAAAAAAATAAACACCAAAGTTAACTAGTGTCGTCAACACGCCAAAAACTAAATATAAAATTATTTCTTTATTTATCAACAATCGTAATATTCGCATCATTCTTACTCTTTTCTCTAATATTTCCACTTGAATTCCTTGTCTTCTTTGGTAGTGTCCGTTAAAATGAAAGATATTACGTAAACCACTGAGGAGCTCAATTATGTCATACATTCAATTAGTTAAATCATCATTTCGGCAATTTGATCAATTAAAAGCCGCCAAAAATTTGGCATTAGGAAAAATAGCGGGACACTTAATCCTATTAAGCTTAATCTTTGCCATCCCGATTTCCATCCAAGTGTTAAATTTATTTTCATCTATCCAATTAGATGGAAAAGAAATCGCAAAAAAAATTCCCGACTTCACCATTCAAAATGATCAATTGACACTAGAAAAACCACAAGAAGGCTTTATTTACCAGACTGATTCCATTATTTTTACTTTTGATCCTGAAGGAAAGCGAGACCCTGAGGCAATCTCAAGTGACTTAGTTGGTAATTTTTTAAGTGTTGGATTATTAAAAGACCAAGTAATCTTATCATTCCCTGCTACAGAAAATGTTACTACAATACTAGGATCCAATCAACTAAAAATCCCATATACAAACCCACAAATCCAGCAACTGACTGGTGAAAAACTACGTGATAGTATTAATCAAAACCATTTGCCTTGGTGGTTATTGCCTCTGATTTTCTTAGTAGCCCTTTATCCCTCATTTATTACGATTGGTTTTTCCTTATTGCTAACCACACTATTTGCTAATTTATTCGGTCGTTTTCGTGGATTGCGCCAAACATTTCTAGAAAACTTTAAGATTGTTGTCATGGCTAGTACGATGCCGGTGCTGATTGCCGTACTTGTTAATACCCTCGTTCCAAATTTTGCTACGGATACTTTCTTAATGATTGGTAGTTTGTTTATTTTTAATCTCGCGACAAGAATGCCGTCAAAACAACCCAAATAATTCAAAAAGCCGACAGATCCATCTTAAACAAGATGGATCTGTCGGCTTTTCAATACGTTTGGCTCTTTAAATCCCTTATTTTTCTTCTGAAAAATGATAAGCAGGTTCTTTCAATTTATCATCATATGCTACGTCCATATCATAGCCTTTGAAAAACCATTCATCGCTTTCTTCAACAAAGAATAACACGCCATCAATCGTTGTTTGATACAATGGATATTCTGGGACATCAACAGACATTCCTACTGAAAACCCATCATGGACTTGAGTGCTCCCATAAACTTTACCAAAAAAACGAATGCCTTGTTTACCCTCTAAAGCAATTTCTTGTTTAAACCATCCTAAAACTTCTGGAGTCACTGTAATCTTCATCTTTCCAACACCTCATATCAAATTTAAATCATTACTTATTGATTTTCTCATCAAGCATATCGACATCACTTGCAGTTCCGATAACCAGTAAATTATCATACTCTCTGACTACTTCAGCTGCCTCTGGTGAAACAACAACTTTGCCTGAACCTCGACGGATTGCAACAACAGTCAATCCATATTTTTGACGAAAATTTAAATCAATCAACGTCCGATTAAAGAATTTTGGATTTGTCACACGAATCTCCGCTAAGGTAAACTCATCGGACAACTCAATGAATTCTAAAATATTTTTCGAGACCAAGTTATGTGCAATTCGAACACCCATATCTCTTTCAGGATGGACAACTTTATCTGCACCAATTTTTTCTAACACCCGTGCATGGTATTCATTTTGTGCCTTAGCTAAAATATTTGGGACACCCATTTCTTTTAGCATCAATGTTACTAAAATACTAGCCTGAATGTCTTCACCTATCGCAACAATTACATGGTCAAAGTTTCGAATACCTAACGATCGTAATGTCATCTCATCTTGAGCATTTCCGACAACTGCATGTGTAGCAATATTCATATATTCATTTACTCGATCCTCATTACTATCAATAACTAAGACTTCTTGTCCTGATTCTACTAAAGAACGACAAATACTACCACCGAAACGACCTAGACCAATGATTGCATAGTTTTGTTTCATTTTTGCAAACTCCCCTCAATTCTTACCTAATTAAATGATTTTTAAAAGCATAAATAGCTGCTTGTGTTCGATCTTCGACTTCCAATTTCGCCAAAATATTCGATACGTGTGTTTTAACCGTTTTTAAGGTGATAAAAAGTAAGTCCGCTATTTCTTGGTTGCTCCGACCTTCTGCAATTAATAATAACACTTCTTGTTCTCTCTTTGTTAAATCTTCATGCAATTCTTTAGGTGGATGGGCTAAATGCTGAACCATTTTAGTCGTTACCTCTGGTTCAATTACACGCTCACCACGTTTGGTCGAGCGAATCGCATCGGCAATTTCTCTGGCAGTTGACGTTTTTAATAAATAGCCACTAGCTCCCGCTTGAATGGCTGGATAAACTTTTTCATCATCAATGAAACTTGTTACAATTAAAATTTTTGCTTCTGGCCAATCACTTAGGATTTTTGTTGTTGATTCAATTCCATCCATCACTTCCATCACTAAATCCATTAGAATAACATCTGGCCTTAGTTCTAATGCTTTATTATAGCCGACTAGGCCATTTTCAGCTTCTCCAACGACCTCAATATCCTCTTGAATTGATAAATATGATGAGACCCCCAAACGAACCATTTCGTGATCATCAACTAACAATACTTTAATCATTAATTATCCCCTCCTAATAGCGGTATTTTTATTTCTATACTCGTCCCCTGATTCGAAAAACTAATAATTTTTAGAGTGCCACCTAAACTTGCAATTCGTTCACGGATATTCATCAGGCCATAACTGCCAGCCTTATTTTTTTGTTGTTCGACATCAAAACCAATACCATCATCCACAATTCGTAGTAAAATCGATTGATCGACTTTATTCAAATACACTTCCAGCTCTGATGCTTTAGCATGTCGTAATGTATTCGATAGTAGTTCTTGAATCATCCGAAACAGTTGATCTTCAGTGGCTATAGGCATAGCAACTTCTTCCAATTCCCATTTTAACACAATATTCACTTTTGTTTTTAATTCTAGCAATAATTGCTTGATACCTTCTGGCAAAGTTTTACCTTCTAAAGTTACCGGTCTTAAGTGAAGCAATAATGCCCGCATTTCAGACTGGGCTGCATTAACGATATCAGCAATCATCTGAAGTTGTTTTTGATACCTCGTTGGTTGTTCCTCTTCCATTTCGTTTAACGTTGCTAAAAGCATCATTGCCGCAAATAATTGCTGTGAAACTGAATCGTGTAGCTCTCTTGCTAGCCGATGTCGCTCTGCTTCCAGAATTTCTTCTTTCGAAACACCATCAATTAAATGTGGACGACTACTGACTGTTTGTAATTCGGATAAAACTTCCTTTAATTTCATCTTAATCATATAAATATCATTATCCATCTCAAACAATGTCTGATTGGTCGGTGAATAAGGCATTGCTTGCTCCAAAATTGGATTATCAAAATTTCCACCTGCTAACAAACGTAATTTTTCCTCTATGGGCGCTAAGAGTCTCGTTTGATAAAAAGACAGTAAAACAAAAATAATCAAGCCAGCAATCACCGATAAAACAAATAAGTAAAAAATTAATGGTAACCAAAAAATCTTGATTTGAAATAACTGTATAATATGTTTATTATCACCTGGCGTGAACCAATAAGAAGACGTTGAGACAAGAAGTAACAATAGAAAAGTTGACAAGCCACTATACAAAGCGATAAATACCTTAGGACTTTGCTTCATCATACTTCAATCACCTCAATGTCTCCAACAATGGTATTTGAAATAATCTTTATTTTTCGGGTAGTTTGCTGATAATCTTTACTATAAAGAGATAGGCGCTCATTCCACAACTCAATCTTCTCTTCCTTAAAAATAACTTTTCCTGCAAAGATACTGCAATCGAGATGAATCCCAATCCCAGAAGGAACTAAAATACGCGTTCGTCCAATCCCTTTACGAATAACGATGATATTTTGACCTTTAGGTAAGATTGTATTACCTAAGTCAATAATCGTGTCACCACTTGCAACAAGCAAATTCATATTATCCCATTCATAAATATGGTTCCCTATTCGTTGATTGCCAAAGAGTGTTTGTTTTTTTATTTGGCCACTATGATCAATGGAGTCCGTTCCCTCAACGATTACCATTTCTTTCTTTAGGTGAAATTTTGTTTTTTTCAAAGAAAGGCCAGATATCTCCAGACCTTTTAATCCAATAAATAAAACGGCAAAAATCAACATAAACCAAACGGCAGGTAAGTTCAAAATACTAAAACAAAAAATCATGAAACCTAATAGAAAAGGACCATTTGACCATTTTCTTGTTTTTTTACTTTTTTGTCCTAAAAACATTAATGCTGCGCCAAAAGCACTCAACAAAAGTACTGGGAAATTTTGAATGAGTTGCCACAATACAAGGATGGCAATTAAGCTTTCAACAATTAGAAAAAAACGCCATGGTTTATTCATGTAATTATCTCCTTCTTCACTTTATCTAGCCTATTGTATCAATTATTCTTTTTTTTTCATCCACCTTAAGACTGAAAAACATAAAAAAATAGGAATTGTCTGAAAGACCGATTCCTATTTCACCTAATTTAAGCTTAACCTACACGAACAATTTTAACTAGCATGTCGCCACCAGGTGTCGAGATTGAAACCTCATCACCAATTTTTTTACCAATCAAAGCGCTGGCGATTGGTGAATCATTTGAAATTTTACCAGCAAATGGATCAGCTTCTGCACTTCCGACAATTGTATATTCTTCTTCCTCACCATCTGGTAATTCCATAAAGACAACTGTTTTACCAATTGAAACTTCATCTTGGTTGACATTATTATTATCAATAATTTGTGCAAAACGAATCATATTTTCTAATGTTGTAATTCGCCCTTCAACAAATGCTTGCTCGTCCTTTGCTGATTCATATTCAGAGTTCTCTGATAAATCACCAAAACTACGTGCGACTTTAATTCGCTCAATAATTTCTCCGCGTTTAACCGTTTTTAACTCTTCTAATTCTTGCTCTAATTTTAGTTTACCTTCTTCAGTCATTGGATATACTTTTTCTACCATAATGCTATCTCCTTTTGTTTCAATTACTCTTTATTTTCTTTTCTTTAAAAGATAATGGTAACCTTTTGCTTGAGTCCACAAAAGATTACCATTCTTTTATTTAAATGTAAACTACTTTCTTGAATTTACTTATTTACGTATTGCTCGACCAGACGGTTATGTTCATCCAATGTCTCTGCAAAATAAACTTTTCCAGTTGCTAAATCGGCAACAAAGTAATAGTAAGTATTTTTCTCCGGATTTAAAACGGCTTGAATCGCATTTTCACCTGGATTATTGAAAGCACCTGGACCAAAGCCAGTATGTTTATATAAGTTATATGGCGAGTCCACTTCTAGATCTGCATAGGTTACCAATTCTTTATGAACACCTAATGCATATAGTATGGCTATATCTGATTGTAAAGGCATGTCTATCGCTAGACGATTGAAGAAAACTTGCGCAATCATGCGACGGTCTTTATCTTCGACACCTTCTTTTTCAACCAAGGAAGCTAAAGTTAACACTTCATGAACATTCCATTCACTTTCTTCAATTTCCTCGTAGTATCCAGTTAAGACTTCGTTGGTTTTACCAATCATCTGCGTGACAAAGTCCTCAAGTGCCATTCCTTCAAAGAAATCATAAGTAGCCGGGAATAAATAGCCTTCTAATCGATAACGAACACCCTTCGATTCGGAAGCGTCTGTTAATAATTCTGGATACTTTTGAAGTAGTTTATCAAAATAAATTTCATCCTTCATCAAAGCAATAAAGTCTTCTTTTTTGAATGAGGTTTCCTTTTCTAAAATGTCACCAATTTGGCTAATGTCGTATCCTTCGGGGATTGTTAAACGCGCATCTGCTTGATCGGCTGCTAAGCCACCTTCTTTTAACTGTTGGCTAATTTCATCCAATGTCATACTCGGTGAAAATTGATAACGTCCAGCTTGAAACCCACTATAGTTGTTAAATTTGGTGAAAAAATTGAAAATTGTACCATCTTTAATCACTTTATGTTCTTCTAGAATATTCCCAATCATTTTATTAGATGAGCCAATTGGCACTTCCACAAAAATAACTTCTTTGTCACTCTTATCTAGTGGCGCTAAACTATCCGTCACATAACGATAAAAAGAAAAACCGGAAATCCCTATGATAACTAACAGCGTCAGAACAACAATTGTCGCAATTCGATTAACAATTTTATCTTCTTTTTGGCGTCTTTTTTTTGGCGAATCCGGCAATGTCTTTATTGGCTTTGTTTGCCCTTTTTTCTTTTCCTGCTTCACTCGTGAACCGATACTTCTCTCATTGCTATCTGAATTTTTAGTTTCTTTTTTTAATTGCTCATTTTTAGACGTCTCTAAGGAATCCATCACTTTATCTTTCACTGACTTTTCCTCATTTTGGTTGTTAGACAAAACAACTCCTCCTTACTTTCGAGATACTAACTTGTATCATTATACACGAAAGCGAAGAGGAGTGAAACAATCGAATAAAAAAACTCTTATTTTTCGAAAAAGCTTTCCCAAATATTTAGAGAATTCATTCTTTGTTGTTCAAAATCAAAAAAACTTTTTGGTCGTTTACCATCTATGAATGATTTTAGCCCCGTGTAAATTCCCTCAGTGGAATTATTTACTACAATTGCTAGCTCTTCATCACCCAGAACTTCTAACGTCTCAGGAATTCGAGTCATAATCACTGGTGTATTTACAGCTAATGATTCAAAAACAACCATACCTAAACCTTCGTAGCGACTACTAAAAACAAACGCATCTGCCTTATTTACAAGACAATATGGATTCTCAAACTTCTCTAACAAAA
>DXBN01000221.1 GCA_019116505.1 Candidatus Enterococcus avicola
TGACAGCATGCCGAAGGATAAAGCGGAGGGGCAAAACTGGCTTGACATTCTTGAAGAAAATAAAATAAATAAGACGATTCCTCAAAATCGGCTGGGGAAAGCTATAGATAAATTGAAATTATTTTTGGATAAATTTATAAAACGAGTTAAAACAGCTGATTTATCGTTATATGGAATGAAAGAAAAAGATAAAGAGATAAAACAGCAGCAGAAACCAAGAAAAAGTAAATCTCATGAGATGGGATTATAAAAAGGGGTTTGTTTTGCTCTTATTTCGCTTCAGAATTCGTTTTAAGCGCTTTTAAGGTGGTTTGCTTAGATTTATATGTATTTTTTTGAAAAAGGGCTTAAAAAGTCTTGTAGAGGTCTTAAAAGGGATTTTGAACTTGGTTTTGAATTTAAAAAGCCCCCGTTTTTAGGGGGGCTTTTTTGTTTCTTTCTTATCTTGATACTACTAGAAACAACGTCATTATTTTTTCGTTGTTTTTTTTGTCCCGAAACGCATTAGTACCAATGGTTTAGACTGTGTTTTGTCATTGGAAATCGGTTGAAAATTTTTTGCATAAAAAAAACCCCTATGTTAGAGTTTAAATTGTCTAGATAAAAACTAAATAACAGTGGGGGCTTTTCTATGTTTTTTAATCGGAATCAAGATTCTATGAATAATAATAGCATTGTCAGTGAAGACAAATCAAGTGTTTTTATTGATAAAACAAAAACGGGGAAAGTTAGACCGTGGCAAGAAAGAAAAATTGATAGTGTAAGTTACTCTGAACTTTTACTTATACTAGAATTTAAAAAAGCTGAACGAGTTAAGGATTGCGGTGTTATTTTGCAATTCAAAGCGAGCGATACAGGTCACTTGAAATTATTTAAAGCGTGGTTTTGTAAATCGCCACTTTGTTCATTATGCAATTGGAGGAGAGCCATGAAACATTCTGCTCAAAGTAAAACAATCATAACGGAAGTCATGAAGCGTAAACCTAGTTGCAGATGGTTGTTCTTTACGTTTACTGTAAAAAATGTTTATGACGGTGAAGAGTTAAATAAAAGCCTTGCCGATATGGCAAAAGGTTTTGGTAGGATGGTTAGATATAAAAGAATTGATAACAATTTAATTGGATTTATGAGAACGACCGAAGTAACTGTGAATAATAAGGACAATTCATATAATCAGCATATCCATGCCATGATGTGTTTTGAAAGCAGTTATTTCAGAAGTAAAAAAAATTATATTACTCATAAAGATTGGCAAGCATTTTGGAAGAAAGCTATGAAACTAGATTACGATCCAAATGTTTTTGTCACTGCAATTAAATCTACAGTTTCCTCTGAAAAGGACAAGCAAGTAATTGAAGAAGCAGTGAATGAAACAGCGAAGTATTCCGTTAAATCTGCTGATTATTTAACAGATGATGAAGAGCGGAATTTGCAAATCGTCAATGATTTAGAAGAAGGTCTGCATCGAAAAAGATTGATTTCCTACGGTGGACTTTTAAAGGAAATCCATAAAGAATTAAATTTGGATAGTGCGGAAGATGGCGATTTGGTAAAAGTTAATAATGAAAACGATGATGAAAAAGAAGATGAGGGTTACACGGTCACGGCAATGTGGAATTGGAATAGGCAAAACTATTATATAAAAAGTGATTGATATTTCTTTAGAATGAATTGGCGACAAGAAAACTAATTTATAAAAGGTTCTATCGCGCGTTGTTGACTTTTAGCCAAATAAAAAAAGAATAGCAAAAGCTACCCTCTTTTTCGAAATATGGCGAATAAGAAAAACAAAGTAGCTAACTTCTTACTTTGTTTTTGGTTAATTATAACTTGATTTGTAAGGTATTTCCTTTACTAATAATTTCTCCTGTGTTATTTTCTAATTGGTCAGAAAATATGAAAATTGAAACTTTTAAGTTTTAATTCGAATGGGGGAAATAGAATGTTAAAGAAAATTTTGGCACTCGCATTTGCGTCAATTATTTTGGTTTCAGTACTACCTATTACATCATTTGCAGCCGAAAAAAACCCGACTAATATCATTCAAGTGAATGAATTGGTAAAAGATGAGGGCGTTGAAACTCTAGGTTTTAAAAAGACTATTCTAGTAAATGGGTTAAAGTACGGTGGCGAAATTGTTGGTGATTTACTTAGTATATTGAGTAAAAAGAATGGGGATTTAGTGAAAAAAAATTCTTATGAACTAGGCTCTAAACTTGAAAAGTTATCAAATGATATTGAACAAAAAATGATGAAGTATATGGCGGAAGAACTTGAATTTTCTCTTTCTGAGGCCAGGACAATAGCATGGGCTATTAATCAGTTTATCTTTTAATAATGTAAAGAAGTAGCTCTTAGTTTACTGAGAGCTACTTCTTTACATAAAAAAAAGGAGATGAATAAATAGATGGCAAATTTAGAAACAGAAATTAGTTTACTCAAGTATAAAATGAAATTATTGATGTTTTTTATAGATGATAATGATGAGTATCCATTTTTTCAGTTTTGCTTAAACTATGATATTAGAGAAGAACAGGAAAAGGCTTTGATAAAGATCTTGGGCATTTATAATTATAGATATAAGGGAGTAGAAAACGAATTTCATAAAAATGGAGTATTAGATAATGATTTAAAGGGTTTGTTAAGTTCTTTTAATCTGAAGCTAGAAGATTTGTATGTCGAATTAATTCCAACATTTCAGGACTTTCAAAAAGTTGTAAGTAGTATTTTTGGTACAGATACAAAAGCCGATTCATTACTTGGAAAACTAATCAAACAAAGTATACATGAAGAACTATGTGAGTATTTATTAAAAAATAAATGATGTTTTTGTAGTGTTTGTTTATATGTTAATTTTGCAAACGATATTTATTTAAAATCGGATTATTATTTGAGCGGCTTTGGCTGCTCTTTTTTTATTTGGCTAGAGGGAAAGATAAACGGGAAGTGTCAACGGTAAATATCTGACTGGAGCAAAAGCGGAAGGAATTTAAGGAGTTGATACGAGAGATTGTTTACACCCTCTTTTGTTCTT
>DXBN01000222.1 GCA_019116505.1 Candidatus Enterococcus avicola
GCTGCGGTCAATGATGGCAAAGCGGTAGATACTGGCGAGCGGGTCGGTGCAGATGACGTGATCTTTTCGTTAAACCGTGCAAAAGATCAAAACTCTGTCCCTGATCACCGAACATATACGCTGCATGAACATATTAAAGATGTAGAAGTAGTAACTGATCTCGCTGCCCTAGACATCAAACAATCTGGTAGCGACGAAACTGTAATAGAGGCCCTCGAGGATGGTTTAGACACAAAGGTTTCCGAACTCGTTACAGATAAAACAGAAGCAAATAATAAAGAAGGAAAATACCAAGTAGTCAAAATGACAACAACAGAACCTTTCCCTCAAGTACTAAACTATTTAGCTCACCAGTCGGCAGGGATTGTGTCGAAGAAACAAGTTGAAAGCATCAATACGTATGACGTTGATAAATTCGATGTCGACAAAGATATCCCTTATGGTGATCAAAACACTATCACTGAAGGTGCTAGTTATGACAATACTTTATATGCAAGTGGTCCATATATTTTAGTGACAAAGAATGATTATGAAGCTGAATTTGTTAAGAACCCAGCCTATCGTGTTGGTTCAGAGTTTGAACCAAAAATCACAAATATGAATGTTCGCTTTATCCAAGATCCGGATAGTTCATTGTCCGCATTACGTAATGGCGAAATCCATTTATTTAATGGGATTCCTGAGACAAAATATGATCTTGTAGAAGATGACGATAAGCTTTTCTTACAAAAGAATGATAGTAACGCTGTCACATATTTACTTTTCAACACTGCAGAAGATCGTGACATCGCGAAAAGTGATGATCTGCGTAAAGCCGTTCTCTATTCTATTAACCAAGATGAGTTTATAACTTATTATCAAAACAATAAGAAGAAAGCCTATTCAACAGTCAGTCCGCTTGTTGACACAGGAAACGAACTCGTAGCAGATCCAAAAAAAGTGAAAGAATTACTAGAGAGTTACAAAGCGAACAAATAATTGCGAGCTACACGCCAAGTAAAAAAATGATAAAGGACCTTTCGACAGTTCACAATGAACAGACGAAAGGTCCTTTTCTTACGTTTAATTAAGAATATTTAGTAACACAGCCAATACCAAAACAGGCGTGCCGATTAAGATTGAAAGAATAGCAATTGCTTTTTTAACTTTGTCTTTCTCCTTGAAAACTTTCAAAAATAGTGCATAAATAGCAATCCCTATTGCTCCGCCTAAGCCATTTAAAATCACATCGTCAATATCCATTGCACCAATAGCAAATATATATTGAATCACTTCTATAAATACTGTGCATGAAAGCACTTTATAAAAAGCTTTACGCTTCGAATGACTTAGACTAAAAAGCATTATATAAATACCTGCGGGAATAAACATTAACACATTTCCCCATACACTTATATCAACCCAATGCATACGGATTCCGTCATCTATATAAGTTGAAGTAATAAATGTGACATCTAGTTGATTGGAGTGTAGAGCGGCGACCATATACGTCAACTTAAGCTTTTAATCAGCTCTTCATCATCAAATTTTTATTGAAACACAATATTTCACTGAAAAATGTTTACTTTGTTCATCTAAAGGGAATCGTTCAGTAATTGATTAAGATTATTGACATTACTAAATAAGACTCAGCCCATTCCCTTTTAAAAACTTGATGTTTTATTTTTGTTGTTGGTCAGTGCCTTGGTTTTATCTTCTTTATATTTTTACGACCAAGCCTGGCCAACCCTTTAATTAATTCATTGATGAGATTTTCCCACTCCAATTGATCCCTTGCTTGCCAAATCTTCCAGATTCTCTTACTGACTTCATTCATCGTGATTCGTTCACTTAGAATGAAGTCTTTTTCCTCTTTAAAATAAACCCTAAGCTGATAAGTAATTAATAAGCTAAGGAGTAAAAGAATCAATTCCGCATAAAAATGACATTCCCAACGTTCTTTCTTCATATCTCGATAGAAATCAACCTTCATATCTGATTTCCACGACTTGAATACCAACTCAACTTGCCAACGATAACGATATAATTCAGGGACCTCTTCTGCCGGCACTTTTTCTGGAAGATTCGTTATATAGATTGAGATACTCGATACATCATAAGATTTTTGCTTGATCTTACCTGGTTTCGTTTGTCCACGCCTTTTAATTCGCTCTTCTTGCCTCTTCTGTTGTTCAACGGTCATTCGATAAATCACGAGTCGAGTTGGATATCGTGCGCTTCCAAAATAGACTTTCAGATACTCCCGTGTCGTGCCTCGTTTCATTGTCTTTAATTCTTCCTCGAGATAAAGTCGTTCATAAGCATACTTTTTCATGATTGTGCCATCTTTATGATACCGAGGATTTGGATGGTCTACGTAAAACATCGTATCTGCCGGAGCCCGTGACACATAAAAAGCTTTCTTTTCATCTACTTTTTCAAATAATTTATATTGAAAATAACCAAGGTCTTGAAGAATTAAATCATTTTTCTGGAGTGATTCTAGCCGCTTGATTCCGGAAGCGCTATCTCCCGCTTTTCCAGCTTGAATCTCCACATAAATACACCTGCCTGTTAGATAATCAAACTCAATTTGGCACTTAGCTCCTGCATCTACAGTTCCTGGATAAAAGACTTCGAGTTTTTTGGCAAGCTTAATTGACGTTCCATCTAAAATCCGAACCGTATTAAAGTCGATTGTGCTCTTAATCTTTGTTTTATCTATAGAAAGCTTCATTTGTATCGTAAACAACGCAAGAAAAACGGCTTTCAAAAACGCAACAGAATGCTCATTAAATTTTTTATCAAAACCTTGTTTGGATATCGTTACACCAACGCTAGATAGACTCAAACATAGTTCAGTTAAAGATTTTTTAGCGATATTTCCGGGTTCAGCAAAAAGGATTTCAAAAAAATTGATGACACTCAATTGACGGTTTCTTTGTATAAATTTCGTATCCTTGGCAATTTTAGCAAGTTCGATTGGGCGACAGAAAATCAAACAGTTGTTTCAATGCGAAAATAGAATGTTTGTTTTTCATAATCGATTCCTCCTTTTTACGAATGGTAAATATCTATACCATCTTTGGAGGAATATTAATCATTTTTTCTTAAGTTGACGTATATGGTCGCCACTCTCCATTCCAATCAACTAGGTGTCACATACTTTTGCTCAATCTATATAGTTGAAATTTGCACCCTCGCTGAAAATCATTCTCAATTAAATTATAGCATGCTAATAAACAATTGCAAAAAGCAATAATATTAACTGTGCTAACGGATCGTTCGCCCATTTATCGCCTAACTACCCAAATAACAAGCAGTGATGCAACCAAAGAAAGTACGCCTGTAAAAATAAACACCTCATTTAACCCAATACTGTCAGCAATCATGCCCGCTAACAAAGGACCAAGAAAAATACCTAGTGCATAAAATGACTGAAAAAATCCCATTGCAGACATTTTCAAATCAGCTGGACTCACCCTTACAACTTCACTTAGCAATAATGGGAAAATAAACCCTAATGTAAGTCCGATTCCCGCGTGAAGAACACTAAGTGAAAAAAGAGATTCAGAAAACGGAATAAGTACAAGCAATAAGGCAGTCAAGCCAAAACAAATCGACAGTACTCGTTTATTGAAACGACTTTCAATTTCATAAAACACCAGTCCTAAGGATGCCAATGCATGTGGAATGAAAAATGCACATGTTAGCCAAATAAACGATTTTTCCGGTACACCGAGAGAACTCGCTACGATTAGACTAAATCCGAAGATCGTAATAAATAAAATCGCGTGCGCAATTAATGATAAGAATGTCAGCATTTTAAGATGTGGAAGTCTCATCGTTTTTTTCGTATGTAATCCAATACCTGATTTTTCTTTTTCTACTCTCTTTTGGTGGACTTCCTTGATGTTCCAAATAAAGTAAATACCCAGTACTGACGCAACTGCACCTAC
>DXBN01000223.1 GCA_019116505.1 Candidatus Enterococcus avicola
ACAAATGAAAGGTGAATTTGCGGAACGTTTAAATGCGATTGAGCAAAAAATTTATGAACTTGCTGGCGAGAAATTTAATTTGAATTCACCGAAGCAATTAGGTGTGATTTTATTTGAAAAAATGGGCTTACCTGTTATTAAGAAAACCAAAACGGGTTATTCAACAGCGGTCGATGTTTTGGAACAACTACGTGAGCAAGCACCAATTGTCGATGATATTTTAGTTTATCGTCAAATTGCCAAAATTCAATCGACTTATGTTGAAGGTCTGCTAAAAATGATTCAAGCTGATGGGCGCGTGCATACGCGTTATGTCCAAACATTAACACAAACAGGACGCTTAAGCTCGGTGGATCCAAACTTGCAAAATATTCCAATTCGTTTAGAAGAAGGACGAAAAATACGTGAAGCTTTCATCCCCAAAAAAGAAGATTGGCTAATTTATTCATCGGATTATTCGCAAATTGAATTACGCGTACTCGCTCATATTTCAAACGATGAACACTTGAAACAAGCCTTTGTTGAAGGTCAAGACATTCATACAAGTACAGCAATGCGTGTCTTTGGAATTGATGATGCAAAACAAGTTACTCCCAATATGCGTCGTGATGCAAAAGCGGTGAACTTTGGAATTGTTTATGGTATTTCGGACTATGGCTTGTCGCAAAACTTAGGTATTACTCGAAAAGAAGCGCAACAATATATCGACACCTATTTTAAACGTTACCCAGGTGTTAAAGAATATATGGAGTCAGTTGTCAGAGAAGCAAAAGACACAGGATATGTCGAAACATTATTTCAGCGTCGCCGCTATTTACCAGATATTAATTCACGAAACTTTAATTTACGTTCTTTTGCTGAACGAACAGCAATTAACTCACCAATTCAAGGGAGCGCCGCAGATATTTTAAAGATTGCGATGATTCATTTAGCAAAACGTTTAAAAGAAGAAAAATTAGAAGCAAACATGCTGTTACAAGTACATGATGAGTTGGTATTTGAAGTGCCAGCAACGGAGCTAGAAAAGTTAGATCAACTAGTTAAAGAATCGATGGAAACAGCGGTATCTTTACATGTTCCTTTAACCACGGATAGTAGTTGGGGAAAAACATGGTATGAAGCAAAATAAGGGAGGTTTCTAACGTGCCAGAATTACCAGAAGTAGAAACCGTTAGAAAAGGTCTACAACAATTAGTTTTAGGAAAGACGATTGCCAAAGTCGAAGTGTTTTGGCCGAGAATCATTGAGATGCCAGAAGTCCCAATTTTTCAAGAATATCTTATCGGACAAACAATTGAAGCGATGAGTCGTCGTGGGAAATTTTTGATTTTTAAATTAAGTCAGTTTGACTTGGTTTCTCATTTGCGGATGGAGGGCAAGTATGAATTTTTTGCTCGCGATCAAGAAGTGGTGATTACGAAACATACGCACGTTATTTTTCATTTTACCGATGGCAGTCAATTGCAATATCGTGACGTTCGTAAATTTGGTCGGATGGCGTTAGTCGGTAAAGACCAAAGTTCCGAGTATAGAGGGATTAAACAATTAGGTCCAGAGCCATTATCGACTGATTTTAAGCTGGAAGCTTTTGAGAAAGCACTAGCGTTAAAGACGATGGCTATCAAACCCTTGTTGTTAAATCAAAAAATAGTCGTTGGTTTAGGGAATATTTATGTAGACGAAGCCCTTTGGTATGCTAAGATTCATCCAGAACGTCCAGCAAATAGTCTGACAAAAGAAGAAATTGGTTTGCTTTATGAAGGGACAATCAAGGTTCTTGGGAATGCTGTTGAAGCAGGCGGAACCACGATTCGCTCTTATGTGAATGCACTAGGTGAGATGGGAGAGTTTCAAGTGTCGTTAGTTGTTTATGATCAAACAGGCAAATCTTGTCCACGTTGTCAAACACCCATTGAAAAAATAAAAGTGGCGCAACGCGGTACGCATTTCTGTCCAACTTGTCAAAAGAAAGTCGGTGGGTAAGTGATGGGATTTGTATTAGGTTTAACAGGTGGAATCGCAACCGGTAAAAGTACAGTCGTAAAAACCTTTCGTGAATATGGTTTTCCAATCGTTGATGGTGATGAAGTTGCCCGTGAAATTGTGGAAATAGGGCAGCCAGCACTGACAGCGATCGAAGCAGAGTTTGGCGAGGAGGTTCTCTTGGCAAATGGGGAATTGGATCGTAAAAAACTAGGACAGATTATTTTTTCCCATCCAGAGAAACGTCAAGTTTTAGATCAATTATTGGATCCTTTTTTACGTAAGGCCATTTTGGCGAAAATAATCGCTAGTAAGCAAAAATCTCGTCTAGTCGTTGTTGATATCCCTTTATTATTTGAAGCAGGTTATACGGATAATATAGATGAAATTGCGACGGTTTACGTTCCAGAAGACATTCAATTACAACGCTTAATGCAACGCGATGATTTATCGGAAGTAGAAGCGAAAAAACGAATTGCTAGTCAATGGCCAATTGAAGAGAAAAAAGAGAAAAGTCAAATTATCTTTGATAATCAAGGATCAATAGCTGAAACCAAAGCACAAGTGGTTGCATGGTTAAAAGCACAACAATATATTTAAGTCAGAAAGAGGCAGCGAATTTTCGTTTTGCCTCTTTTTATTTTCAATAAACCGAGAAATCATTGAAATGTCAAAAAACGCACCTTGTTTTTTCATAAAAGTAAAAAAACCTTGAAAAATGTATAAGGAATTGAGGTTTATCCGCAAGTAAATCGAAAAACCATGTTATAATATAGCTACTTAGAGTGTTCATATTGAATGCTTTTTTCAAATAAAAGAAAATGAGGTGGGAATATGCAATGCCCGAAATGTCATCATAACAGTTCAAAAGTAATTGATAGCCGACAAGCGGATGATGGACGTGCGATCCGCCGTCGTCGTGAGTGTGAAAGTTGTGGGTTCCGTTTTACCACTTTTGAAAGAATAGAAGAAACCCCTTTACTTGTAATTAAAAAAAATGGCACGAGAGAAGAATTTAATCGGGATAAAGTTTTACGTGGTCTAGTGCGTTCCGCAGAAAAACGTCCCGTTACGATGGGACAAATGGAAAATATCGTTGATAAAGTTGAAAGAAAAATTCGCGAATCAGGCGAAAATGAGATTCCAACCAATTTGATTGGTGAATATGTGATGGAATATTTAGTTGATTTAGACGAAATTGCTTATATTCGTTTTGCGAGTGTTTATCGTCAATTTAAGGATATGTCAGTGTTCTTAAAAGAGCTACAAGATATCGTTGAAAAACCAAAAGAGAAAGAATAACAGGAGGTGAGGGATTCAATGAGAAGTGCTTGGGATGAAGTCACACCGAATGCGATTTATCAAGTGTTTAAATCCCTCCCCTTATCTAAAGAAGGCAATGATGGTCTGATTTATTTGTATCAGCCAATCATCGGACCGACAGCATTAGCCCTTTATTTTCAATTAATTGGCGATGAAGGGGATCAAAAAGAATTAGAGTTTATTCATTTGGATTGTTTAAACGCGCTAAACATCGGTTTACCTGATTTTTTAGTTGCTCGAAAAAGGCTGGAAGGTATGGGGCTTTTAAGTGTTTTTCAAAAAGAAGACGCGGAGTTTGGTAAGATGTTTATCTATCAATTAGAAGAACCGCTAGCGCCACAAGCGTTTATGAAAGACGTCACTTATAGTTTTTTATTAAATCAAGCAGTCGGGGATCGTAAGTTCCAACAATTGACGAGTCGTTTTCAACCAAAGCGAATTGAACGAGGAGACTATCAAGAAATTACGGCTAACTTCACTGAGGTTTATGGCCAATTGAATATGGAGTCATTTGCCCTTGCATCAGAGAAACTAGATAATATTTCTGAGAGTTATCAGTCGGAACCGACAAAAAGAATTCGCACCAATCAATCCTTGATTGACTGGGAATATTTAATCGCCTTGGCTAAAAAGAAATACATTATTGAGCAAAACTTTACCCCAGAATTCAAAGAGCAATTAAGTATATATGCGAGTCTCTATGGTTATAAGGAATTAGAATTGGTCGAATTACTCGCTGATGTTGTGGCAATTGATACAGGAGAGGTTGAGCTAAAAGCTCTTCAAAGATTAATTTTAGAGCGGAATAAACGCCAATTTAAACCACAAGTACAACCGAATGTAGGGGAAAATGAGCAACGTTATAATTTATTACGTCAAACAGGTTACTCTGAACGGGATATTGAGCTAATCAAAACGAGTGAAAAAACAGCACCTTTTGATTTTCTAGAATCGATTAAAACGGAGAAGAAAAGTTATGTAACGGATAATGAGACTTGGTTGTTACGCTCGCTTGTTGAACGCAGTCCGTTACCAAACTCGGTTATTAATATTTTAATTCATTACGTGTTAGTGATTCAAAACAATAGTACGCTACAAGGGAACTTTGTCAATGCAATTGCCACTAACTGGTCGGAAAAAGGTTTTAAAGCACCTGAAACGGCAATTAAGTATGTGCGTGAATATGTAAAAGAAGCGAAAGAAAAACAAGAAGAAAAAGAAAAAAGACGCAATACGCGACCGAATAACTATTCAAGGAATAATGTTCGGGTGGAAAAACTGCCGGATTGGGCGAAAGAGACAGGTAAAGAGGTCACAAAAGTGCCTGTTACTGAAGACCCAAACATCCAGGAAGAGCTTAATAAACGTCTACAAGCTTATTTGAAAAGAAAGGAAGGTGAAAGTTGATGGATAACATTGGAAGCCAGTTGTCAAAAATTTTGGATCAAAAGAATTATCGTCTTCGTTATCAAGAAATGATGCAAGAAGTGCTAAATGATCCAGAAGTCAAAGCCTTTCTAGAAAAACATAATGATTATTTAACACCGCAAGATATCGAAAAAAGTTACGCTAAGTTATATGAATTTGTCCAAGAAAAACGAAAATTTAATGAGCAATCAGAAAAGATGATTGCTCCGGGATATGAGCCTCAACTGACATTGAACTTTCATTCGATTGATGTAACGTATGTGCCGACGCAAGGTTTGCTAGCGTATAAACATCGCGAAGAGGTTCGTAATCGCATTCGTTCCATCAATATGCCTAAAGACATCCAAGAAGCCAATTTTAAGAATTACGAACAAACAACGGAACGTGCACAAGCGATTTTTGCAGCTTATGATTTTGTTGAAAATTATACCAATCAACCGAAGGATTTTCACAAAGGGCTATACTTAGTTGGGAGTTTTGGTATTGGTAAAACCTATTTACTTGGAGCGATTGCGCGCGAATTAGCTGAAGCGGGCTATTCCACTACGCTTCTACATTTTCCAACTTTTGCAGTTGATATGAAGCAAGCAATCGGAAAAGATTTGGTTGGTGAAAAATTAAATGCAATTAAACAAGCGCCAATTCTGATGCTTGATGATATCGGGGCTGATGCGATGAGCAGCTGGATTCGTGATGAAGTTTTTGGCGTCATCTTACAGCACCGCATGCAAGAACAGTTACCAACTTTCTTTAGCTCTAATTTTACAATGTTGGAGTTAGAGCAACATCTGTCTGTTACGCAACGAGGCGATGAAGAGCCGCTAAAAGCCAAACGAATAATGGAACGAATTCGCTATTTAACAAAGGAAATTAGTATGTCGGGAAATAATCGAAGAAATCAATCTTAGGAGGAATTTCTATGAAAAAAATAACAATATCAGCTATCTTGTTACTTAGTATGTTTATTTTAGGCGCATGTGCATCAAATGAAGGTGGAAGCTCATCAAGTTCAAAGGTCAATGAGACCACAACAGTAGAGTCTTCAGAAACATCGGAAACGTCAACAACGGAGGCGGGAGAAATGGTATTTACAGCAACAGTTGTCAGTGTCACGGATTTAGAATCAAGCACTCCAGCGATTCAAATTTTACTTGAAGATCCCGTTGCAGTCGAAGATTCAGAGGAGTCGATTGGGTCATTTCAAAATGGTGTTGCATTAAATGTGGATCCGGCAACGCTTGAAATGCCTGTAGAAGAAATCAAAGTCGGCAGCCAGTTAAAGGTTACCTTAGGAGAACCTGCTGTTATGACAATGTCAATTCCACCACAAATACCTGGAAATTCCATCATTTCCATCGAATTAATGAAATAACTTTACTCGAATGCTCTGACTAGCCAGAAATAAATTCGCTGTCAGAGCTTCTTTAGTATTTTGGAGGTTAAAAGTAGTGAATGAACAAGTATTATCTTTACGTTTGAAGAAAGTCGGAGAAAAAGTACCTCAGGGTGCACGCTTAGCAGACATTGGTTCGGATCATGCTTATTTGCCGACTTTTTTAACTATAAACGGAAAAATTTCATATGCAGTTGCAGGTGAAGTAGTTAAAGGTCCTTATGAGTCAGCTAAAAAACAAGTAGCTAAAAACTTATTGTCAGAAAAAATTATTGTCCGTTTAGCCAATGGTTTAGCGGCAATTCATGATGAAGATCAAGTGGATGCCATTACGATTGCGGGCATGGGTGGTACGTTGATTCGTCAAATTTTAGAGAATGGTCTAAAACAAGGTCAATTAAAGAAAAATGAAACACTGATTTTACAGCCAAATATTGGTGAACGAACGCTCAGAGAATGGCTGATGTTAAATGGATATGGAATTGTTGATGAAGAAATTTTAGAAGAAAATGATAAAATTTATGAGATTATTGTTGCAAAACCGGTGGGAAATGTGCATTATACTGAACAGGAATTACTGTTTGGGCCATTCTTGTTGCAAGAAAAAAATGAGACGTTTATTAAGAAATGGCAACGTGAAGTTAAAAGTAAAGAGCGCGTTTTGGGTGATTTGATGAAAGCACATGTCGTTCCCCAATCAAAAGTTGCTGAAGTGAAAGAACAACTTAGCTGGATTCAGGAGGTTTTGGTTTAATGGTTTATGGACTGGATTTTATTCGTCGTTTTGAAGCTTTTTGTCCATTATGGTTAGCCGAAGAAGGGGATCCCGTTGGTTTGCATATTGGATCGCTAGATCGAGAAATCAAAAAAATTATGATGACTTTAGATGTGCGACCAGAAGTCGTTAAAGAAGCAATTGAGAAGCAAGTTGACTTAATTATTGCTAAACATCCGCCAATTTTTCGACCAATCCAACGCCTTGTCCCAGATACACCGCAAAATGCGATGTATTTGGATTTAGTTAAACATGATATTAGTGTTTATGCCGCACATACAAATATGGATATCATTGAAGGCGGACTGAATGATTGGTTTTGTGAAGCGCTCGGTGTTGAAGTCGATAACTATTTATCCAAAACTCATGAAGTACCAATGAAAAAATTAGTTGTTTATGTTCCAATTGAACAAGCAGAACAAATGCGTCAGAGATTGGGGCAAAGCGGTGCGGGCAAGATTGGCAATTATCACCATGCTAGTTATTCATTGAAAGGTGAAGGACGTTTTACGCCCAATGAGCAGGCAAACCCAACAATTGGACAAATTAACCAAGCTGAAGTTGTTGAAGAAGAACGAATTGAAGTTATTTATCCGCAAACACTTGAAACAAAGGTACTGGCAGCGATGTATCAAGTACATCCTTATGAAGAACCTGCTTTTGATATTTTACAATTGGATAATCCACCAAAAACGTATGGTCTTGGTCGAATTGGTAACTTAGAAAAACCACTGACCTTAGAAGATTTCATTACACATGTGAAGGAGACTTTTGATTTAGCGGATGTGCGTTTAATTGAATCCGATGATTCAAAAAAAATGGTTCAGCGGGTAGCAATTTGTGGTGGATCGGGTGAAAAATTCTACCCAGACGCGATTCGTCAAAAGGCTGACGTTTATTTAACCGGGGATGTTTACTATCATACCGCACATGATATTCAAGCAACTGGATTGACCGTCATTGATCCAGGACACCACATTGAGAAGTTGTGCGTGCCGAAATTTACAGAACAAATGAATACTTGGAAACAAGAAGAGAATTGGGAAGTAGAAATTATTGCTTCTGAAACAAACACAAATCCATTTCAAACAAGATAAGGAGTCTTACAATGTCTAAATATGAAAATTTATTACCACGTTTTTTACGCTATGTTCAAATTGAAACACAATCAGATCCAACTACTACAACAACACCTTCGACGCAATCGCAAGTTGATTTTGCCTTGATTTTAAAAGCTGAATTAGAAGAATTAGGCATGTCCGATGTTCTTTATAATGAGTCGAATGGTTTCGTGATGGCAACTTTACCATCAAATACGACAAAAAAAGTTCGTTCAATGGGATTTATTGCACACTTAGATACGGCTGATTTCAATGCGGTAAACGTTAGTCCACAAATTATTGAAAATTATGATGGTGAGTCAACAATTGGACTGGACGAAGCTGGCAAATATACGTTAAATGTGAAAGACTTTCCGAACTTAAAAAATTATAAAGGCCAAACATTAATCACAACAGATGGTTCGACTTTACTTGGTGCCGATGATAAATCAGGAATTGCTGAAATTATGACAGCAATGGAAATTTTGATTAAAAATCCTGAAATCGAACATGGTGAAATCAAAGTAGCTTTCGGACCGGATGAAGAAATTGGAGTCGGAGCGAATAAATTTGATGTTGAGCAATTTGGTGTTGATTTTGCTTACACAATGGATGGCGGTCCGGTTGGTGAGTTACAGTATGAAACGTTTAATGCTGCCCAAGCTGACATTACTATTCATGGTAAAAATGTTCATCCAGGTACAGCGAAAAATACCTTGATTAATGCTTTAACTTTAGCGATTGAATTTAATAATGCTCTACCAGTTTATGAAGTGCCAGAAAAAACGGAAGGTTCAGAAGGATTCTTCCACTTAACCAATTTAACTGGAAATCCAGAAGAAGCAACTTTTTCAATTATTATCCGTGACCATGATCGTGAAAGATTCCTAGCAAGAAAAGCCCTTGTGTTGGATATTCAAGAGAAAATGAATCGTCGTTTTGATGAAAAGCGTGTAGTGGTTGATATGAACGATAATTACTACAACATGAAAGAAGTTATCGAAAAAGATATGAGCATTGTTGAATTGGCAAAAAATGCCATGCTCGAATTAGGGATTAAACCATTAATTGAACCGGTTCGTGGCGGAACAGATGGCTCTAAAATTTCATTTATGGGAATACCAACACCAAATATTTTTGCTGGTGGTGAAAACATGCATGGTCGTTTTGAATTTGTTGCACTTGAATCAATGGAAAAAGCATGCGATGTGATTGTTAAAATTGCTGAATTAAACACGAAGTAAGGCCCATTTATCAAATGTTTTGTAATGAAGAAGGGGGACTTGTATTTGTCCAAGTCTCCCTTTAAAAGTTAAATGAAAGCAGAGGCAATCAAAATGTCCGAATTGAAACAAAGGATAACAATGAAAGCAATCATCAAACCGACCATTTTCTTTCTTTTAATTGGTTATTTTGTCAAATATTTATGGTCTTCTTTTGATGCGATTTTTCTTGAGTTGCTTGAAACGAGTATTTGGTTGGTCTTGATTGTTATTTTTTTAGGAATTATTTATCAACTCGTTGAAGGAAAGATGGTTCAAACAATTATCAAGGTAACTGAAAAGCCTTTTCGAAGCTGGGAAGGTATGATGGCCTCTTGTTACGCAGCTTTTTATCGAGTAGTGACTTTTGGGGCAGGGACTTGGTTAGCAGAAATTAATTTCTATCATCGAAAAAAACTGACCATCTCTGAGGGAGTAGGTGTTGCTGTTTTTCGTTTCATGCTATTTAAGACAGCTGCTTGTGTTTTGGCTATTTTCTTTTTAATTACTGAATGGTATTTATTTCCAAATAAAAGGATTTGGCTAGTAATTATTTGTATCGTTATAAACTTACTAATTAATGGCATTATTTTGTTAGCTGCATTAAGCATGCCACTACAAATTTTATTTGTTATTTTATGTGATCGATGGATAAAAAAAGTGAAGTGGCGAGCTAAAGTCGATCAAGTCAACTTACAAATTAATGCGCTACGACAAATGACAAGTGATTTGATGCGTAAAAAAAAGCTATTGTTTGAAATGATATTTTGGGGAATCGTCAAAGCGTTGATTTGGTTTATTATTCCTTATATCTGTTTAAAAGCAGATCATCCTGAATTTAACTTATTTATTTCTTTAGCACTTATTAGTTTCGTGACAGTTATTTCAGGCGTGATACCGACACCAGGTGGCGTGGGATCATTTGAGATTAGTTATATGATCTTTTTTAGTCCCTATGTTGGAAAAGTCGATGCGGCTTCATCACTGTTGCTTTACCGTTTTGCGACATTTATTTTACCTTTTATAATTGGTGGGGCGTACACTTTTATCTCCAGAAAAAAAACTGAAAAAGATTGAGACAGGGAAAGAGCCGAAAGTTGGTTTTTTATCCCTGTTTTTTTATAAATAAATCAAGTTTGACAGCTGTTATTTTACCTTTAAAGAATTTTAAACATTTCAACTTTGAATAAGTGAAATATTTGACCAAAACTGACCAAGGTTTTATAATAATAGTTGAGGTTAAAATCTCAAGATGGGAGGAACAAGCAATGAATATTGAAAAAATGACGTCCACTTTACAAAGTGCCATTGCAGAAGCACAACAAGTCGCTATGACGCGACACCATCAGGAAATCGATATTGTTCACCTATGGAAAATATTTATGCAACCCAATCAATTTGCTCGAAATTTCTATCATGACTTAGGCTTAAATGTCGAAGCTTTTGAAAACGAAATTGATAAAGAACTCGATCGTAAAGCGACCGTTTCGGGTAGCAATGTTCAATATGGACAGTCGATGAGTAGTAATTTATTCCAGTTATTAAATGAAGCCGAACATTTCAAAGAGCAATTTGAAGATGAGTACTTAGCAACTGAAATTGTTATCCTAGCGTTAATGAAATTAAAAAATTACCCATTAACCGTTTATTTAACGAAACAAGGGATTACAGAAAAAACCATTCGAAAAAACATTGAAGAAATACGAGGAGGCGATCGTGTGACATCACAAAATCAAGAAGAACAATACAAAGCCTTAGAAAAATATGGTGTTGATTTAGTCCAATTAGTAAAAAAAGGAAAAATGGATCCAATTATTGGACGAGATGAAGAAATTCGAGATGTTATCCGTATTTTAACGCGTAAAACAAAGAATAATCCCGTATTAATTGGGGAGCCAGGTGTCGGAAAAACAGCAATTGTTGAGGGATTAGCACAACGTATCGTGCGTAAAGATGTGCCAGAGAACTTAAAAGATAAAACGATTTTTTCACTTGATATGGGTGCTTTAATTGCTGGAGCTAAATTCCGAGGTGAATTTGAAGAACGTCTTAAAGCCGTCTTGAAAGAAGTAAAAAAATCAGACGGGCAAATTATTTTGTTTATCGATGAAATTCATAATATTGTTGGAGCAGGTAAAACAGAAGGTAGTATGGATGCTGGAAACTTGTTGAAACCGATGTTAGCGCGTGGTGAGTTGCACACAATTGGGGCAACAACGCTCGATGAATATCGTGAATATATGGAAAAAGACAAAGCTTTAGAGCGCCGTTTCCAAAAAGTCCTTGTCAAAGAACCGACTGTAGAAGATACCATTTCAATTTTACGTGGTTTAAAAGAACGTTTTGAAATTCATCATGGCGTAAATATCCATGATAATGCGCTTGTAGCAGCTGCCGTTTTATCCGATCGATACATTACTGATCGTTTTTTACCAGATAAAGCTATTGATTTAGTTGACGAAGCATCAGCAACCATTCGTGTCGAAATGAATTCAATGCCGACAGAACTTGATCAAGTAACAAGGCGCTTAATGCAGCTAGAGATTGAAGAAGCTGCATTAAAAAAAGAATCGGATGACGCATCAAAAAAACGCCTAAGTATCTTACAAGAAGAGTTAGCGGAGTTAAGAGAAGAAGCGAATCAAATGAAGATGCAATGGGAAACAGAAAAAGAAGAAGTCAACGCACTGTCTAATAAACGAAGTGAAATTGATCAAGCCAAACACGAGCTAGAAGATGCCGAAAATAATTACGATTTAGAAAAAGCAGCTGTTTTACGTCATGGTACGATTCCTCAATTGGAAGCGGAACTTAAAGCACTTGAAGCTAAAAATGCGCAAGAATCTGGAAAAATGTTACAAGAATCCGTAACTGATAATGAAATTGCGGTCGTTGTTGGTCGCTTAACAGGAATTCCTGTTACGAAATTAGTTGAGGGTGAAAGAGCGAAACTATTACATTTAAATGAAACATTACATAAACGCGTGATTGGACAAGAAGAAGCGGTCAATGCAGTGAGTGATGCAGTGATTCGTTCAAGAGCAGGCTTACAAGATCCAAACCGCCCTCTAGGTTCATTTTTATTCCTAGGTCCAACAGGTGTCGGTAAAACAGAACTTGCTAAGGCCTTAGCTGAGAACCTCTTTGATTCTGAGAACAATATGGTGAGAATTGATATGAGTGAGTATATGGAAAAACA
>DXBN01000224.1 GCA_019116505.1 Candidatus Enterococcus avicola
ATTGAACCGAAGAAAACACCTATTTTAGAAGATTATTTCTAATAAAGTAAAAAGCATTCTTTATTTTTTCCCTAAAAAGGATTAAAATAGAGGGTGTCTTTTACTATTTATTCAGTGTAATTACTGTAAAAGGTCCTCGTACCTCAGTAGGATAGAGGGGCCGCCTCCTAAGCGGTATGCCGCTGGTTCGATTCCAGTCGGGGACGTTGCTGAAATCTTTTTAACCGAAGATTTCGGCTTTTTTTTATAAAAAATGCGCGACCGTAAGTTAGATGATAGGTCTAACTTGCGGTCGCGCTTTACAGTAATGTTTCAAATACCATTTCTGGAGCGTAACTTCTTTCGTTTAAATCAAGCGATTAGTTAATTAAATTCGCTTGAGCAACAGCTAAACGAGCTGCCGGGATTCGGTAAGGGGAGCATGAAATATAATCAATGCCAATCTTTTGGAAAAATGGAATCGAATAAGGGTCGCCACCGACCTCACCGCAAATACCAATCATCATTCCTTCTTTCGTTTGGCGAGCCTTTGCAACAGCTAGTTTAATTAGTTCGCCAACTCCTGTTTGATCGAGTGTCTGGAATGGATCTTGGACCATAATTTCTTTTTCTTTATAGCTATTAATGAATTTTCCGATATCGTCACGTGAGAAGCCAAAGGTCATTTGTGTTAAGTCATTGGTACCAAAACTGAAAAAGTCTGAATTCATTGCGAGTCGATCGGCAATTAAACAAGCACGAGGTAACTCAATCATTGTTCCAATTTCATAAGGAAAAGGTTCTACTTGTTGTTCTTTAAATGTCTCAAGGACGGTTTCAGTTAGAAACTCTTTGATATTTCTCAGTTCATTTTCTTCTGAAACGAGAGGAATCATAACTTCTGGACGAACAAGGAATCCTTCTTTCATTAGTTTGATGGCACTATTGAAAATTGCACGAACTTGCATTTGATAGATTTTTGGTTCAGTGATTCCTAAGCGACATCCACGATGACCAAGCATAGGATTGGTTTCTTGCAATTTTTCAATTTGATTTTGAACTTCAGACGGGCGTCGCTTTAATTGTTTAGCCAGCGTGTTTATTTCATTCATTGTATGTGGTAGAAATTCATGCATAGGTGGATCAAGTAATCGAATAATCATTGGTTTGTCATGTACGGCTTTAAACATTTGATAAAAATCTTCTTGTTGGAATTCTAGCAATTTAGTTAAGGCCGCTTCAAATTCTTGATTATCTTGTGCTAAAATCACTCGACGCATTTCTAGCACGCGTTTTTCTCCAAAAAACATATGCTCTGTTCGAGCTAAGCCAATGCCTGATGCACCAAAATCAATAGCGGTTTGTAAATCAGAGACGGTTTCAGCATTTGCGCGAACTTTTAAAGAAGCATATTCATCAGCCCAAGCGAGTAATTGTTGTAAGTTTTGATTATTTTCGACAACAATTGTCGGAATCTCACCTAAATATAGGCAACCTGAACTACCATCAACCGATACGAGATCACCTTCTGCTAACAGTATATCCCCACACATCATTGTTTTTGATTCTTCTTGTATATGTAGTGACTCACATCCGGTGACACAACACGTTCCCATTCCGCGAGCAACAACAGCTGCGTGAGAGGTCATTCCGCCGCGACTAGTCACAATGGCTTGACTGACAACCATTCCTTCAATATCTTCAGGCGATGTTTCTTGGCGGACTAAAATCACTTTTTTACCAAGCGCATGATATTCTTTGGCTTTTTCGGCCGTGAAGACAAGTTCACCTGTTGCAGCACCGGGACTAGCGGGTAGGCCTGTCGCTAATAATTTAGCATTAGTCAATTCTTTCTCATCAAAAATAGGATGAATTAATTGATCAATTGCCTCAGGAGAGATACGTAAAACAGCTTCTTTTTTAGTTAGACGCTGTTCCGCTACTAAATCTAAGGCAATTTGCAATGCAGCTTTGGCTGTTCGTTTCCCATTTCTCGTTTGTAAGATAAATAATTTCTCGTTCTCAATGGTGAACTCGATGTCTTGCATATCTTTATAATGCTTCTCAAGTTGCTCGGCATAGTGAACGAACTCTTTGTAAGCGGTAGGTAGCAGATTTTGTAAGGTTTCAATCGGTTCAGGTGTGCGGATACCTGCGACGACATCTTCTCCTTGGGCGTTAATTAGAAATTCTCCAAAAAGTTTATTTTCTCCTGTTGAAGGATTTCTTGTGAATACGACTCCCGTTCCACTATTATTACCACTATTTCCAAAGACCATAGATTGAATATTCACTGCAGTCCCTAAATGATGAGGAATATGGTGGATTTCGCGGTAGACCTTGGCTCGTTGATTGTTCCAAGATTTAAAAACAGCTTTAGTCGCTTCAAATAATTGCTCTATAGGATCTTGTGGGAAGCGAACATCATGTGTAATGAAGAGAGTTTTAAAAGCTTCAATAAGTTGTTGCTGTTGTTCTTCACTAAAATCTTGTTGTTTTTTATTTAATTGTTTTTCTAAATCGTGTCGTACACGGTTAAAATTTTCCTTATTAATACTATAAACGACGTCGCCGAACATTTGAAGCAAACGACTGTAGCAATCGTAGGCGAAAGCGACATTTGTTAACTTGGCAAATGAACGAACGCGCTTGTCATTTAAACCTAAATTCAAGATAGTATCCATCATGCCGGGCATAGAAGATGCTGCGCCACTTCGAACGGAAACTAATAATAAATGATTTTCTTCAGTAAATGATTTATTTGTTTGTTGTTCCAACTTATTAATAGAAGCAATAATATGTTCCTTTAATTCTTTTTCAAAAAAAGTTTCATCATTTAAAAATCGGATACAACTTTCTGTCGTAATTGTAAAACCAGAGGGAACGGGCAGACCGAGTTTGGTCATTTCAGCTAAATTAGCTCCTTTCCCTCCTAATAATTCTTTTCCACTATTATTATCTTCTTCAAAAAAATAAATCAATTTATTCATATTGGACCTCCTAAAATTATATGTGAGTCATATATGGTTCGTAATCATCTTAATATGTGTCATATATAAAAGTCAACACTTAAATAAAATATGAATCAATTGAAAAACGAGAGATTATGTGTATAATAATACGCATAAAGATTATATATGTGCTTAATAAATAAAGAAGAGGAGAAGAAAATGAATCTAAGTGATCGACAAAAGAAGATTATAGAAATCGTTAAAGAATATCAACCTGTTAGCGGTGAAAATATTTCTGAACTATTAGATGTGTCACGAGCAACTTTACGTTCAGATTTATCCTTTTTAACGATGGCAGAAATTTTACAAGCGACACCCAAAGTTGGATATACCTATTCTGGTGCTAATTTAGAATCATTATTTTTTTATCGGACGTTTAGTACAAAAGTAGAAGAAATTATGATGACCCCAATCATGATTCCATCGGACACATCAATAAGAGAAGCAATTACTAGTTTATTCATGTACGATATTGGATCGTTATATGTGATTGATGAAGAGAAACTATTGGTAGGCACGTTATCAAGAAAAGACTTATTGCGAGCATCATTGAATTCCGATATTGATAAAACACCGGTTGCTGTTTGTATGACAAGAGTTCCTCATATCAAAACTTGTGTAGAAGAAAATACGATTTTAGAAGCAGCCTCGATTTTACAAGACTTTGAAGTAGACTCTTTACCAGTTGTTGAATCAACAAATAATCGAAAAGTTATAGGAAAAATTACCAAAACAAGAATACTAAATTTCATCACACAACAAGCACGCGATGCGGAATTAAATCAATAGGAGCGAATGAAAAATGAAAAGCGAAATTATTGTTTATACTATTTCAGATTCTTTAGGGGGCACTTCACGAAAACTATTATCAGCAGTGAGTGTTCAGTACCCCGATTTAGATTTTAATAACAGTTATCGATTCCCCTTTGTCAACAAAGAAGACGAGTTGTTAGGTATTTTAAAAGATGCATTAAATGATAAAGCGATTGTTATTAGTACATTAGTGAATGCAGAGTTAGCCGAAACCGCTCGTAATTTTAGTCAGAGAACAGGCCTACAATACTTAGATTTATTAAATCCATTCTTTGACTTGATTCGCGCGCGAACTGGCAAAAAACCAATTGAAGAACCTGGTATCGTTCATCGACTAGACAAGGAATATTTTAATAAAATTGCTGCGATTGAATTTGCAGTCAAATACGATGACGGGAAGAATCCCCATGGTTTCTTAGAGTCAGATGTAGTGTTACTCGGTGTTTCTCGTACTTCAAAGACACCGTTAAGTATGTATTTGGCAAACAAAGGCTATAAGGTTTCTAATTTACCACTCATTCCAGAAGTGCCATTACCTCAATTACTAGCTCAAGTGGACAAAAAGAAAATTATTGGTTTGACTTGTCATCCAGATAACCTTTCTAGAATCAGAACGAGTCGTTTAGATTCATTAGGATTGAATCATGCTTCAAAATATACGGATTTAGAAAAAATCTATGGAGAGTTAGAATACGCTAAGCAAGTCTTTGCGCAATATGATGCCTATGTCATTGATGTCACAGATAAACCAATTGAAGAAACCTCTTATTTAGTCGAAGATTATTTGAAAAATTTAGAATAAAGATTAATCTAGCCCTTTTTGATAAATACTTTACAAGTTGTAACCGTTTTATTTTGCGATATTTCATACTTCTGATACACTTAGAATGTAGTATAAAAATTGTAGGAGGTTATCATTTATGGCAAAAATCGGTAGGGAATTATTGAATCAACTCACATCGGAACAAGTGAAAGGCCCCTTTGTCACAATTATGTTAAACACTCATGTTGCACATCAAGAAGTTGAAAAAGATCAACTAAAGTTTAAAAACTTTATAAAAGAGTCCAAAAAACGTTTTGAAAAGCGCTATCCATCAGAAGATTGGTCAGTGATTCAAAAAAATGCAGAAGTTTTATTGGCAAGTCAAGATTTTTGGCGTCAAAGTACGAAGAGTGTAGCAGTTATACTAACACCAGAAGAGACCTTTGTTCATCGACTCAGTATAGAGGTAGATGATCAATACTACGTAGGGGATACTCCTTATATTTTAGCGATTATTAAAAATGCACAATTTAATTACCCGTATTATTTGCTAGCATTGAATCGTGACTCATTTGCCCTATATAAAATGGACAATAAAAAGCTATCAAAAATCAATTTGCCGGAAGATGCGCCTGTGACAAAGGAAATTGCCTTAGGTGATGAGCTAACGGGGGGTGGAGCTAACTTCCGTTCATCTAGTAATTCAAGTGGGGATGCGAGTCATGGGACGTCTGCTAAGGATGAAGAAGTTGAAATTGATCGTAGAAATTATTATTATGCTGTAAGCAATTTCTTAAAAACATTTTTAGAAAATGAAGAACCAGCACCATTATTCTTATATGGCTTACCAGATAATCAGTCAGTCTTTAAAAAGGTTGCCAAAGGGCTAAATGTGCAGGGGGAAATTTCAGTGACGACTTCACCAGCACAATTATCCGTTGCAGAATTAGAAAAAAACGTTTCAAGAATTCAAGAGGAATTAAGCCGTAAAGAAGTGGCAGAATATCAAAAATTAATTGAAAACAAAGCGTATGAGCAGTTTTCAGATATTAAGCAAAGTGCTAGTTTAGGACGAATTGAAAAATTATTTATTACTACCGCCAATTTAATCCCAGGATTTGGTGAAGATCCGGATACAGAGTATGATTGGCGTCAAGAATTAAACTTAACTTCTATAGAAACGATTAGTAATGGTGGTGACGTTTATATTTTAGAACAAACAGACGCACCTGGTGGAAAATCCTTATTAGGAATTTTGCGCTATTAGCTATTTAAATTTAAGATAATTAAAAAAAGTTAAGAAAAAAGATGTTTTTCTAAGTTATGTATGCTATACTAAGTATGTAGTTTTTGTAATGGTAAATTATGGTAGTTTGTTTCATCTTTAAAACATCTCCCAAATTTTCACCTTAACAACAAATTGCAAAATATTTGTGTGAAACACAAGGAGGATTTTTAAACATGGAAACAGGTACAGTAAAATGGTTTAACTCAGATAAAGGCTTCGGATTCATCACTGCAGAAGACGGAAAAGACGTATTCGTACACTTTTCAGCTATCCAAGGCGAAGGATTCAAAACTTTAGAAGAAGGTCAAGCAGTGACTTTCGACGTTGAAGACGGACAACGTGGCCCTCAAGCTACTAACGTTAACAAAGCATAATTCAATTTGAATGAAACAAAGGCGAAGGAATTTATTCCTTCGCCTTTTTTATATGCTCTGCTTTTGTAAACCTTCATACAAATGCCAGGGAAAGTATAGTATAATACCAAAAGAACATAGAAGGGGGAGAATAGGACGCATGAACGAAACATATGCGATTGTGGATATTGAAACAACGGGGACAAATCCTAAAGTTGATCGAATAATCCAATTTGGTTGTGTCTTAGTTGAAGACAATGAAATTGTTGGTCGTTTTTCGACAGATATTAATCCCGGCCAAGTCATCTCCAAACAGATTCAAAGCTTGACTCAAATCTCAAATCGCCAAGTGAAGAAAGCGCCTTTCTTTGAAGATATTGCAACTACTATTTACAACTTACTAGAAGAAACAATTTTTGTCGCTCATAATATTCATTTTGATTATCATTTTTTAAATCAAGAATTACTCCGATGTGGGTTGCCAGCACTAAGCATTCCCGGAATTGATACTGTTGAGTTAGCTCAGATTTTCCTACCGACTGAGGCGAGCTTTCGTTTGAATGACTTAGCTGAAAGTCTTGGAATTGAACATGAAAATCCCCATCAAGCAGCAAGTGATGCGGAAGTAACAGCAAAATTATTAATTGAAATCGAACGTAGAGCCAAAGAGTTACCGATAGTTACGCTTCAAAAAATTGCACAATTAGGCTCAGAAACAAGTTATCAAACAAATCAGTATTTGCATGATTTAGTGAAGCGAATGAAAAAAGAACCTAGACAAATGGCCGCAGATACGATGATTGTCTCAGGAATAGCATTGAAGAAAAAGGAGATTGTAACTTTTCAACAACCGTTTCATACTGTGGACTATCCGACAACTAAAAAAGGGAAAGAACAACTTTTTAAAGAAATTCTGAGTTATCGACGCGCCCAAAGCAAGTTAATGAATTTAGTTTATCAGCACGCGACAAATGGAGAAGACAAATCATTGTTAGTCGAAGCTGCAACCGGTACAGGTAAAACAATAGGCTATTTATTGCCAGCTAGTTACCTAGCAACTCCAGAAAAACCGGTAATTATTAGTACCGCTTCGATTTTATTACAAGATCAATTAATTAGTAAAGATATTCCACAATTAAACCAGATTCTTGATTATCCGATTCAACCAACAGTCATCAAAGGCAAAGGTCATTATATCGATTTGCAACGATTTTACGCTACTTTATCGAATCCAATGAAACAAAAACAATATCGATTGTATCAAATGAGATTGCTTGTTTGGTTGACTCAAACGGAAACGGGTGATTTTGGTGAACTTCATTTAACGAGCCTGAACCATTTATTCTTTGAAGAAGTGAAGCATCGTGGTGTACGCTACTTGGCCTTGAATCAACCATTCTATCAAGAAGATTTCTTGCGTCATTTGCATTTAAAGATGGAACAAAGTAACTTTTTAATCGTTAATCATGCCTTCTTAGCACAGGAAACGCAACGAGAAGAACTTGCTTTACCGGAAAGTCATTTGTTGATCATTGACGAAGCCCATCATTTGCCAGAAATCATGGAACAAGTGACGAATCAGTTTTTTGATACTGAGGTTTTTCAAAGAAAAGTTCGCCACTTACGTGAAGAAAACCAATTGTTCGATCAACTTGAGGAAATGTTTTCCAATGATATCGATATTCGCCATTTATTTGAGTTGTACCAAGAGGAACTTTTAGGCATGATTGATTTACAAGAAGAGATTTTAGCAGAAATCTTACTAAAATTTCCAATTAAACAAGAAATAATTCTACAAGAAGAACAACTCCAATTATCTGTGACAGGTAAGAAAGTTCGTCAAAAATTATTTTTATACTATGATGAAACACTCAATATTCAAACTCAAATTTCAACTCTTTGTTTGCAAAGAAAAGATCAATGGTTGGATCGTGATAAAATTGTTTATGGCGAACTCCTAACATTATTTGAATCGATTGAAGTTCAAGCAAAAGTGGTTAAAGATTGGCTGATAAATTGGAATTCTAAATTTATTCACAAAGTCTATTCGTATGGTAATCAACAAAGTGCAAGGCTCCAATTAATCGATTTATCAGCAGCTATTTTGCCAAATACGGCATGGTTTCACCGGTACGAAAAAATCATTTTATTAGGTGGAACATTAAAGGTGCCTCGTCAAGCGAACTATTTTGCTAGCCGATTAGGTATTCCAGAGACCACGTTGAAAGTTATTCCGACACCATTTGATTACGAACAACAAGCTCGTTTATTTGTTTTAGAAGAGGTAGTTGATTTAAAAGAAATTTCAACTTTTGAATATGCTAAGTTTATTGCCGACAATTTACGAGTAATTTTAGAAACCGTTGAACATTCGACTTTGGTTTTATTCACATCGCATGAAATTTTACAAAAAGTTTACTATCAATTACAAATGTCCTTTCTTGAAAATGGCCGAGAGATTTTAGCCCAAGGAATTGGTGGAAGTCGTGAAAAAATTTTAAAACGATTCCGTCATACCAAAGGGGCGGTTTTATTTGGAGCCGATAGTTTCTGGGAAGGGGTCGATTTACCGGGAGATACACTGCAGTTATTAATCGTTACCCGTTTACCGTTTGAACATCCGGATCGACCGTTAATTGAGGCAAAAACCAATTATTCCCAAATCCAAGGCACTGATTATTTTCGACATGAATCGTTACCTAAGGCTTCTTTGCGGTTACGACAAGGGCTGGGACGCTTAATTCGTTCAGAAAAAGATCGTGGCGTGATGATTGTATTGGACCATCGTCTTGCACATGCTTCTTATGGAAAACAAATTCAAAGAAGTTTACCCAAAAATTTACCCATTCATTTATTGTCATTAGATGAAATGGTAGTGGAATTACGAACTTTTTTCTATAAAGAGTAATTAAGCATTCATAAATACGTAAAAATAATTAGTTGTGTCTGTTATAATAGACCCAGTAAGGAAGTGGCGATTATGAGTCAAATGGATTCGAAAGAAAAAAAGACAGTCGTCGGATTGTTCATCAGTATTGTAGTACTCTTAGTAATTATTTTAATATTTTCACTTGTTTATATTCGAGCGTCTCGTCCGATGCGACAAGCAAGGGATGAGGCAGTTGAATTAGCGAATAAACATGTTTCGTTAAAGTCAGTTGATCGATTTTATTGGTTTACTCGGGAAGAGACCTATTTTAGTTTAATGGCTGAAGATGAAAAAGGAAAAGAAATTGTGGTTATAATTCCAAAGAGCGGTCAAGAAATCTTAATTTTGAATCAAAACGAAGGTATCACCGAAAAAAAAGCCAAGTCAATTATCCAAAAGACATTTCCAAATGAAACGGTCAAAAAAGTGACACTGGGTGTTTACCAAGAACAAGTTGTCTGGGAAGTAATGACAAAAGTTTCAGACGAGGAACGCTATCATTTATTAGATTTTAACGATGGAAACTTAATTAAAAGTATCCCGACGATAGAATAACTGAAATATAAGGAGGATGAAAATGGAATGAAATTATCAAAACGAGCACAAAATTTACAACCGTCAGTAACACTTGCGGCCTCGGCTAAAGCAAAAGAATTAAAAGCCCAAGGATTAGATATTTTAAGTGTCACGTTGGGTGAACCTGATTTCCCGACACCAAAAAATATTCAGGACGCTGCAATTGAAGCCATTCGCTCAGGAAGAGCGAGTTTTTATACACCAACGGCTGGGATTCCTGAATTACGTCAAGCAATTGTGGATTATATTGAAAAATATTATGGTTTGTCTTATTCGCCTACACAAACATTAGTGACTGATGGTGCGAAGTTTGCTCTCTATGCTTTGTTCCAAGTGATTTTAGACCAAGATGATGAAGTCATTATTCCAGTACCTTATTGGGTTAGTTATGCAGAACAAGTTAGTTTAGCAGGAGGAACACCGGTTTTTGTACTTGGTCTTGAAGAAAATCAGTTTAAAGTGACGGTTGAAGATTTAGAAAAAGCCCGTACTCCTCAAACGCAAGCGATCGTTTTAAATACACCTTCGAATCCTACGGGTATGATTTATACAAAAGATGAACTACAATCGATTGGTGAGTGGGCGGTAGCTCATGACATTTTAATCGTAGCGGATGATATTTATGGTCGTCTGATTTATGGAGATGCTGAATTTACTCCGATTGCTACGATTTCTGAAGCGATTCAAAAACAAACGATGATTATTAATGGCGTTTCTAAGACGTACTCTATGACAGGTTGGCGGATTGGTTTTGCTGTTGGAGACATCCAGCTAATTAAAGCAATGACAGATATTGCTTCGCAAGCGACAAGTAATCCAACTGCAGTGAGTCAATACGCAGCACTAGAAGCCTTGACGGGACCACAAGATTCAGTAGAAGTGATGCGAAAAGCATTTGAAGAACGTTTAAACAAACTTCATGCCTTAGTAGTTGAGATTCCGGGTTTCACTTGCGCCAAACCTCAAGGAGCCTTTTACCTGTTTCCAAATGTTGCGGGTGCGCTAGCAATGTGTGGTTATACAGATGTCACAACTTTTACCGAGGATTTATTAAATGAGGCTCATGTGGCACTGGTAACAGGTGCTGGTTTTGGTGCGCCAGAGAATATTCGAATCAGTTACGCCAGTGATTGGGAGACTTTAGAGGAAACTGTAAAAAGAATCAAAGCTTTTATTGAAAAAAAGTCTCAAAAGTAATACACTTTTAAAGGATGTTTAAATTTATAGAATGGAGAGACATAAGTGAAACAAATTCAAATTATTGATGCCAAACACCATGTTGGTGAAACAGTCCAAATTGGTGCGTGGATCGCAAACAAACGTTCAAGCGGAAAAATTGCTTTCTTACAATTGAGAGATGGGACAGCTTACTTCCAAGGAATTGTTGTGAAAAATGAAGTTGGAGAAGAAATTTTCCAAACAGCAAAAAATCTACACCAAGAAACAGCGGTATTAATTACAGGTGAAATTCGTGAAGATAGCCGTTCGAAATTTGGCTATGAAATCGGGATTGAAAATATTGAAGTTGTTGGAGAAAGTAACGAGTATCCAATTACACCAAAAGAGCATGGAACAGAATTCTTGATGGACCACCGCCATTTATGGTTACGTTCTTCAAGACAACATGCAATCATGCAAATTCGTAACGAGATTATTCGTGCAACTTACCAATTCTTTAATGAGCGCCATTTCGTTAAAATTGATCCACCGATTTTAACTGGTTCTGCTCCTGAAGGAACAACTGATTTATTCGAAACAGATTACTTTGACCAAAAAGCGTACTTATCACAATCAGGTCAATTATATTTAGAAGCCGCAGCAATGGCTTTTGGAAAAGTATTCTCATTCGGACCAACTTTCCGGGCTGAAAAATCAAAAACACGCCGTCACTTAATTGAATTTTGGATGATGGAACCTGAGATGGCTTTTACTACTCAAGAAGAAAGTTTAGTCGTTCAAGAAGAATATGTAGCATTCTTAGTACAATCTGTTTTAGATAATTGCGACTATGCGCTAGATGTTCTAGGACGTGACCGTAGTGTTCTTGAGAAATATACAAAATTACCGTTCCCAAGAATTTCTTACGATGACGCTGTGAAATTACTAAATGATAATGGCTTTGATGATATCACATGGGGTGAAGACTTTGGTTCACCACATGAAACATTTATTGCCAACTCATTTGATCAACCAGTCTTCATCTTAAACTATCCAAAAGCAATCAAACCTTTCTATATGAAACCACACCCAACACGTGAAGACGTTGTGATTTGTGCGGATATGATTGCACCTGAAGGATACGGAGAAATTATTGGCGGATCTGAACGTGCAACAGATTACGAATACGTATTAGAAAAAATTCGTGAGTTCGGTTTAGATGAAAAAGAATACGAATGGTACTTAGACTTACGTAAATACGGAAGCGTACCACATTCTGGCTTTGGATTAGGTCTAGAACGTGCAGTAACATGGATTTCAGGAATTGAACATGTCCGTGAGGCGAGTCCATTCCCACGCTTATTAAACCGTTTATACCCATAACTAAAAGATAATTAGTGTTGATAGAGACCAACGATGTCTTTATCAACACTTTTTTACTTTGAAAGGCCAGAAGTATTAGTATATTTGGTAAGTTTTTAAAGGAAATTAATTTCACACCCAAAAAAGATTGATTGGAAACAGAAAAATTTAAGGTTTTGTATCCTTAGTCGTTAGCAGAAATACAATCCTATTTCCTATGGGGAAAATTTGTTTATTTACAAAAATTTCTTGATATTTCACCTTGTATTTGTTTGGCATACATGTTATAACTGAAAGTACCATTATTAGTAAAAAACACTAGGGGGCAGATAATATGGTACAAGATTTGTTGGTTGGTAAAAGTTATGAAGTTCAGACAAAAGATTTTCATCGATCGTTTGTTGGTAAAATTACCGATGTAACTAAAGAAAATATCTTAGTAGAAATTGAGCATCTATCTTTAGTGGAT
>DXBN01000225.1 GCA_019116505.1 Candidatus Enterococcus avicola
CAACAGTTGAATTATAGCTTGTATTTTTATTTTTGTAAAGACATTTTAAAAATTTAGGCATACAATTTTTATTTTTGTGTTAAAATTGGGTATACAAATTTACAGGAGGACCAATATATGCATAAATATCAAGAAGTTTACACCGACATCAAACGTGATATCCTAACAAATCATTATCGTGCCGGACATAAGTTCCCAACTCAAGAGGAGCTTACAACCAAGTATGGAATTAGTCGAGTTACATTAAAAAAGGTACTTAATTTGCTTACTGACGAAGGGCTAATTTATAGTAAACAAGGTTCAGGTACCTTTGTTCGCCAACAAATGGATGAAATCGCAGGAGGTATTATGCCCTTAAATTCACCAATTGGAACTACTTATTCACATCGAGGGCGTAAAGTAACAAGTAAATTATGGACATTTAACGCCCGATTGCCTGATGAACAAGAACAAAAGAAACTCCGTATTGAAAACAACGAACCTGTTTATGAGATTAAACGAACTAGGTATATCGACGGTAAGACGTATAGCTATGAACAAACAGTAATGCCTACTTCAATTGCACCACTCAGCGAAGATATTGCTAATAATTCAATTTATGGTTACCTTGGAGACAAAGCTAAAATTTTTATGACAGATGCTCGACGAGTAGTTTTTGCGTCTTCAGCGGATAAAAATACTGCTAAGGGTTTAGGGATTAGTGTTGGGGACCCTATTTTAGTTATTAAACAAACAACGTACGACCAAAATGGTACAGCATTTGAAGTATCTAGGTCTGCATTTTTAGCTGATGTAGCTCAATTTAATGTTGATGCGCATCGAAACACTAACTGGTTTGTAGATACAGCAAAAAGCAAAAGCGAGGAATAATAATTTGGAAAAATATTTAGACGAGTCTTTAACCATTCGAGAAAGGGTTAATGATTTACTTTCAAAAATGACTTTGGACGAAAAAATTGCACAGTGTCGACAAGATCTTTATGGATGGAAATGTTATTCGAATACCAAGGGAAATATCTCTGTTTCATCATATTTGGAAAATTACCTTGCAAAAACACCAGGTATAGGTTGCTTATACGGGCTATTTCGTGCGGATCCTTGGTCACAAATCAATAAAGATAACGGAATTCCTGAAAAAGAAAGTCATCATATTGCTAACCTTATTCAAAAGAAAATAATGGAAAGTAATAGGTGGCATATTCCCGCACTATTCACTGAAGAAATGCCTCATGGTCACCAAGCAATTGGAGGAATTAGTTATCCAACAAACATTGGTCGTGGAAATAGCTTTGACACAAAGTTAATGGAACAAAGTGCTATTTTACAAAGTAAGGAGTTGAAATCAAAAGGTGTTCATCTAGCATTGGTGTCAGCGTTGGACTTAGCCCGTGACCCTCGTTGGGGACGTACCGAAGAAAGTTTCGGAGAAGACCCAATTGTTGCTGGTAAGTACACACAATCATTAATTAAAGGCTTTCAAAGAGGATTAATAAAACATGAGCATGATTTTTTAGATGAGCCCGTAAATCTAACTAACAATCCCCGTACCGGAATCGTTCTAAAACATTTAGTTGGACAAGGCGATATGCTCGGCGGACATAATTCAGGAACAACTATTATTGGGCCAAGAGAGTTAATGGACATATATTCCCCATTAATAGCAGCTTCTCAAGATGCTGTAGGTATTATGGCTGCTTACAATGATATTGATGGTGTGCCTTGCCACTCTAACCCGAAGTTATTACGGAAAATGTTAAGAAAGCAATATCATTTTCAAGGCATGATTATGGCTGATGGAACTGCGTTAGATAGACTTGTTCCTTTGTACGGTTCTCAAGAAAATGCTGCTGCTCAGGCTATAAAAGCAGGTATTCAAATGAATCTGTGGGATAAAACATATTCTCATTTAGAAAAAGCCGTTAGAAATGAGCTACTTCCAGAAAAATTTATTAATGAGGCTGCATTTCGTGTCTTAGCAATAAAATATTTACTAGGAATAATGGACGATCCCTTTGGAGACCATACAAACTTCGATACTAATCAGGCTGACATTACGAATTTTAAATTGGCAAAAGAAAGTTTAACATTGGTAAAAAACGATAATAATATCTTACCTCTTAAAGATAATCAGAAAATTAGTGTTATTGGCCCAAACGCAAATTCAATTTATAATTTACTTGGTGACTATACAGCTCCACAAACCAAGGAAAAATATCCGACAATCTACGAAGCTATTAAACGTCACTTTTCAAAAAGTGATGTAAACTTCAGCATTGGTTGTGAGATTAGAAATGCTAAAAATCAACAAACAAGCATTCATGAAGCAATAAAATTAGCAAAAAATTCAAACTTAATTATCCTAGCTCTTGGTGGGTCAAGCACACGTGATTTTAACCAAAAGTTTATGGACAATGGAGCAGCAACAAATCCTTCTATTAACATGGACACGGGTGAAAATATTGATGTAGCAAATTTAACCATTGGAGGTATGCAAGAAGAGTTACTCAAGCAATTAAATCAACTCAATATTCCTATTGTTTCAATAATGATTCAAGGACGCCCTTATAATCTAAGCAATATTTTGAAATATAGTAATGCCGTAATAATTGGTTGGTACCCTGGACAACAAGGTGGAAACGCAATTGCTCAGCTTTTACATGGCGATTTCAATCCTTCCGGACGTTTAAGCATAACTTATCCAGTTTCATCAAGCCAATTACCTATTTATTACAATCAACGTATCAGTGAACAGCCTACTTACTTTGATCAATCAATGGACATTCAATTTCCAATTGGGTTTGGTTTACGTTTTCGTAACTTGTCTCCAATCTCTAAACTTCAGATTTATCCTTCAAAAATTACTACCGAGTCTCTAAAAAACGGAAACAAAGTTCATGTATCTTTAACTGTCAAAAATACATCTACTCAAATTGATAGTTCTTCTAAAATTTGTTTCATTAAAGGCTCAACTGGTGTCGTTATTCCACGTAAAAAACAGATTGCTGACTTCCAACGAGTTACTTGTAAGCCAAATCAATTCAAAACATTTAATTTTTCATTAAATCAGTCTGTTTTACGCCAATTTGGTCCAGATAACAAATGGCATTTATTTCAAGGAAAAGTAAAAGTTTATGTAGATGAAATGTGCGGTGAATTCATAATTAATTAGAAAATTTTTCATTAGTTTAAAAACATTATAATTAGCAACTATAATGGGCAGTCATAAAATGTAGGAAAATGGCAATTAAAGATTGTCGGTTTTCCTACATTTTTTAGGCTATTAACTACATTAATAATTTTTACTGAAACGAAAAGTGATATTGGACAAGGAATATTTGAAAATATTCAAGATTATGTTAACCCTAATTAATCTGCTTTAAAACACCAATGTAATATCGACTGCCTTACCTTCAAAAAAGTCTTTGAAGAAACACAGATAAATCAACTAAAACCCGCTAAGGTAATTAAAATTCTCCACCTACTAAAGCGCTTTAAGACAGTAATTAATGAAAAACTT
>DXBN01000226.1 GCA_019116505.1 Candidatus Enterococcus avicola
TCATGTTCGATGCCATTTAATAAACATAAAACTTTTGTCTCTTCACCCACCATATTTTGAATCGACTGCATCATGCCGTCCAGTTGCATTGCTTTGGTAAATAAGATAACTAAATCTGCCTGGAAATCAATTGAGGAAACTAGTGATGAATCTATTACAACTTTTAATCCATTTTTTATTTTTTGAAAATTACTTACCGAGAAAAGATTGATAAATAATTCACTTGCATGGATAAAAAATAAACTTTAAGGCTCCATTTATTCAAAAATAATGCCTTGCTACTCTTGTTCTCGATATCCATAATTTAACGCGGTTTCCCCTAAAGACAATTTGTTATTTTTAATGCCCCTATAAATATTTTTTATACTCATTTAAGAGGTTGATATATAGCTATTCGAGACCGATTTTCTCTTTTTAAAAATGATTTCCTAACCATTTTATAATTTTAAGAAACTAAAAATTTTGTTATTTAAAACAAAGAAAAAGACTTTTTCTGTTTTGAAAAAGTCTTTTTCTCTCACTTATTCCGCTTTTTAATACCCTTAGTCATTCATTACACCGTATAGAAACAAATGGATACTTCTTAACAATTCTACTTCTTTATCCGTTGTTTCTAAATATGTTGAGATCACAACAAATAACTGACCGACAATCCAGTCTAAATCTTCACTTTTCCTTTTCACTTCAGGATTTCGCTCAAAAACATCAATGAAAGGTTGTTTATAGGATGTTTTCCATAACATAAAAATCTTATACGACATTTCTTCTGATAACATTTGCCGAATATCCCTGAGCATTAAAATCAAATTTACCGGATGCTTTCTTTGTAAAAACAAAGCCATTTCATCAATTTTTTCTTCTAAAGTCAAATCTTCTTTGGCTGAAAGTTTTCGCAAATTGCGTTCGACATCTTGTGATAAACGCAACATAACATTGAAATAAATCTCTTCTTTATTTTTAAAATGATAGTAAAGTGCGGGCTGGCTTATATTTAATTGTTCCGTGATTTGTCGCGTGGAAGTCTCATTGTAGCCTTGTGACATAAATAATTTTTCCGCAACATCTAAAATCGCATCGTACATTTTAATCCCTTTCTAAAAGCACGTATTCCTTTGGAAAGTCTCAATGAATCCTACGAATCAGTTAGTCTACGTTCTTGCGGCCGTTTGGCAATCATGATAATTTGATGATTCATTCGAGAATATTCAACCACTTGTCTGGCTTTTCTCTAATAACATAACATAGATTTATAAAATAACCACTATTTCCACATAAAATGACTACTCTTTTTCAATTTCCTGCTTCTTTTTTTCACTTAATACCCCATCGTTCATTAAATAAACTTTGTCACAGTAATCAACCAGTCTTAAATCATGAGTCACCATAATAATCGCTTTTTCTCTTTCTTTTGCCTCTTTGGCTAAGATTTTTACAACCTCGTATGCTTTCTCCGTATCTAGACTAGCTGTTGGTTCGTCTGCTAAAATAATTGTGGGATCGTTATAAAGCGCGCGAGCAATCGCTACGCGTTGACGTTCACCACCGGATAGTTCTTCTGGATATTTGTTTTCTAAACTATCGACTTCGAGCTGCTCTAATAATTCCAACCCTTTTTTATTAACCTTTTGTTTCGCTACTTTGTCAACCAATTCTAATTGTTTTTTTACGGTTAAAAAAGGGACAAGATTCGACGCTTGTAAAATAAAACCAATCTCATCAAAACGTAATTTCGCTCGTTCTTTCTCTTTTTTTCCACTAAAGGCCTGGTTATTAATACGTACTTCACCTTCCGTTGGCGTTTGTAAGCCACCGATAATTGTTAAAAAAGTACTTTTTCCTGATCCTGAAGGGCCGATTACCGCAACAAATTCGCCTTTTTCAACCGAAAAATTCGTTTCTTTCAGTGCTTCGATTGTTGCATCTCCATCTTTAAATGTTTTTGTTACATTCTTTACTTCAATTGCACTCATTTCATTTCCTCCTATCCGATTGCTTTCAATGGATCAATTTTGACAATCGTTCTTACTGAGAACAAGGCTCCTGTAATAGCGATGATAATCATTAAGACGCTAATGAGAGCAAAGAAAATCAAGTTCGATTGGAATGGTACTGCCTCAGGTAGAACAAAACCAGAAGCAATCGTTAAAATCAGGCCACTCAATACTCCGACTGTTGCCAAAAAGAAAGTCTGTGCAATCACCGATTTGGCAATATAACCACTAGAAATCCCTTGTGCTTTCATCACACCAAATATCGCTGTTTTTTGCATCGTAAGCACATAAATAAAAATACCAATGACGACTGCAGCAATGACCACTAAGAAGCCTATCATAAAGCCAAATGTCAAGACTTGAGCGCTATATCCAGGCAACTTATTAATAAAATCAGTCACCGTAATTTGACTAAGTCCATCTGGAATTTCTGACACCTCTCCTCGAATAATAATCGCATTGACTTTTAATTCTTGGTTTTCAGCCATTTCACCATAGCGTACACTTTGAACCGTTTCAAAAGAGGTATACAAGACAGGTGAAACACTGTATTTCGCATTTTCAGTAAACCCAACAATGGTCATTTCCTCATCATTCATGGAGATATTAATTGTATCTCCCAAATCAAATCCGGCACTTTCTTTCAGACTAATATCAGCTACTACTTCCCCTTTTTTTGAAAACATTTCTCCTTCGACAATATTTGGAGTAATAAATTCATCCTCATCAATTCCAAAAAAGCTGACATTCTCTTTTGTTTCGTTGTCTTCTGATTGATAAATAATTGCTGGCGCTTGGACTAAAAGGGCCGTTTCATCCGCCTCGACTTCTTCCGCAAGTTTTGGATTTATCATTGACATATTCAACGTATCATTGGCTTTTTCGGATAGTAAAAGGGAATCTGCCTCCCATTTATCAACAGCCATCCGATTTTCTTGTGCCAAACCATAAGCTAATCCACTTAAGAAAAAAACCAAGTAAGCGATTAGAAACATCACGCCGATGACTAAAGCATAGCGTAATTTCGAATGACGAATTTCATTTAAAGCTAAAAACATCTTATTTCCTCCTAATTTTTTCGATTCGTGAATGAATCACGTATTTTTATAGGTCAAGCGTTTCTTACTCACTTATCACCTGATAAGTAGATTGTAACAAAAGAAAAAACAAATGAAAAAAGTTATGCTCTTTTTTTAATGATTATTTTTGTCAACCATCGCAAATAAATGAACATTTCATCTTAAAAGGAATTGGATGATTTTACTTAAAAAATGACCACTTCTTTGTTACACTGATTTTAACGACTGACTTAAAGGAGGTTTTTTAGAAGTGAAACAAGGTTTTTCACCTGTTTACGATGCACGGACAGAAGTCTTAATCTTAGGCACGGCTCCAAGTGTTAAATCATTAGAAAAGCAACAATATTATGCCAATCCTGGCAATCAGTTTTGGAACATTCTTTTTCACAGTTTAGCGGTTGAAGACCCTCTCGAGTATTCGCAACGTCTCGAATTACTTAAAGATCATCGCATCGGTCTATGGGATGTTTATGCTACATTCGAACGTAAAGGTAGCCTCGACGTTAATTTTTCCAGTATCGTTCCAAATGACTTTACAACGCTTTTAACAAAAGCACCAATCAAAACCATTTTAACTAACGGCCAATTAGCCTATAAAGAAGCCTTAAAAAATCCAACCATTCCAAACCTAGCGATTCAGCAACTCCCATCAACGAGTGGTGCAAACAATGGCCAATCAAAAACACGAATGGTTGCTTGGAAAGAGGCTCTCGCTACAAGTATCAAAGCAAAATAACAAGCAAGGAAGTGCATTGTCTAACGCATTTCCTTGCTTGTTACTTTTTATTAAAGGCTCTCACCATTTGTCCGAATGATTTCTTTATACCAATCGAATGATTTTTTCTTATAGCGCGTCATATCCCCTTTGCCTTCATCATCCAAATCGACATAAATAAAGCCGTAACGTTTGGACATCTCTCCTGTTGAGGCACTTACTAAATCAATGCATCCCCATGGAGTATAAGCGATTAAATCAACACCATCTAAGACAACCGATTTTTTCATTTCAGCCATATGCCTTTCTAGATAATCGATACGATAGTCATCATTAATCACAAAATTTTCGTCCGGGGTATCAATCGCACCTAAACCATTTTCTGAAATGTATAATGGTACACCGTAACGCCCATATAGATCACAAAGTGCCAATCTTAAACCGACGGGATCAACTTCCCAACCCCATTCACTCGATTTTAAGAATGGATTTTTCACGCCGTCAAAGAAGTTCCCTTGAATCTTATCGTCTTGATGCTTTGGATCAATGGAGACGGTTGTCGACATGTAATAACTGAACGATAGGTAATCTACCGGATAGTCTTTAATTAATGCCAATTCCTCTGCTGTTTGCTCAATCTCAATCCCGTTATTATCAAAGTAAGCCAATGCATAACTTGGGTATTCCCCACGCACTTGCAAATCATTACAGAAATAGTTGAACATCCGATTTTTTTCTTCCATTGCCATCACTGTCTCTGGATTGGAATCATAGGCATACATTGTCGCATAAATACTCATACACCCCATTTGAATTGCTGGGTTGATTTCTTTGGCGATTTTTGTGGCTAGTGAACTTGCGACAAATTGATTGTGTAATGCTTGAAAATTCTCAGCTTCACTTGCGTTACGCATCGCAGTTGTGAAAAACGACCCCATAATTGCCGTATTAATTTCATTAAATGTCATCCAATACGTTACTTTTTTGCCATAGCGTTCTAAAATCGTCCGAGCATAAGTTTCAAAAAAGCCAATTAACGCTTTATTTTTCCAACCACCATATTCTTTCACTAAATGTAGCGGTGTTTCATAGTGAGAAATGGTAATCGTTGGTTGGATATTGTATTTTAACAGCTCGTCAATCACCTTATCGTAAAACACTAATCCGGCTTCATTGGGTTCTTGATCATTGCCATTAGGAAAAATCCGCGCCCAAGAAATCGACATACGGAAAGTTTTAAAACCCATTTCGGCAAACAAGGCGATGTCTTCTTTATAACGGTGATAAAAATCAATTCCTTGATGATTCGGATAAATATATTTCTCACGATCAATTTCTAATGGAAAGTCTCCTGAAAATAATAAAGGCATTCTCAGTTTGCCACCTGATGAAATATCAGCAATCGTTAAGCCTTTACCGTCCTCATTATACGCACCTTCAAATTGGTTAGCAGCTGTTGCGCCACCCCATAAAAAATCCTTACGAAAGCCTTTGT
>DXBN01000027.1 GCA_019116505.1 Candidatus Enterococcus avicola
TTTATTACTGGTGGTTTAGCGCTTCTCTTTCCACAACAATTCACTAAAGGTGTTATTTATCTGATTGCTGCTTATGTGGCATTTTTAGGTATTACAAACTTGTTCAGCGCCCTAAAAGAAAAACGGCAATACAATATTACCGGCCTACAATTTTATTTGGGTATTTTCTTCTTGATTGCTGCTTTGGGAATCTTAGTTTTAGCAAAACCGCTTCTAACTTTAACCACGATTCTACTAGGAATTTTCATTTTAATTAACGGCGTCATGCGAGTGATGCAAGCGATAGACTTCAAGAATCACAATCAAGCTTTTCTACCATGGATTATTTACGGCTTGATTTTAGTTATCGTTGGACTCGTTTTAATGTTTAATGCGATATCTAGCATTATGACCTTAATTGGTAGTGTGCTAATCTTTATGGGGATTTCCGAAATGATTGGTTACTTTCAATTACGAAAATTAAATGATTAACAGTTAAAGCTTTCTTAATTTAAGGGAACTTATCTAGCAATTTGAACGTTGCTATTGTATGATTAGAGAAATGAACGTAAAAGAGGTCAAGCGGATGAAAAAAATATCAGAAGATCCATCGCACCCAAGTAATGTTCCCGTCATTTTCATCTACGATCAAGCAGGAGAAATTAGTGGGAAGATTTCTATCAATGAATGGCGTACAAAAAAAGAAGAAGCTCAATTATTAAATGAACTTGAAATCAAATTGTATCGTGAATCCATTCAATACTATACAAATCGTGAGTTTGCTAAGGCTGAAGATATCTTGTTATTCCTTATCAGTCAAACAGACTATACGCATTATGAATATGTCGAACGCTTAGCTAACTTGTATCGTCGTCAAGAAAAAACGTCAAAAGAAAAAGAACTTTTACTTAAAGCGCGTAAAAATATTGCCGCTTTCGATACTTCAGAAGCTCTTATCAAGAGGATTGATAACCGCCTCGAAAAAAATGCGACTTTTACAAAAAAAAGTCCTATCTTTCATATTTATTAAACTGACTTTCCAATTGGAGGCGTTATAATGGGTGTAAAATTTCAACGTGAAGATTCTTTAGATAAAATGTTTGAAGAATTTGCAATTTTACCTGATGAATCAGATGACAAAACTAAAGAGCACGAAAAAGACATTGAGCGATTTTTAAATCCTCAACCTAAAGAAGTCAAACAAGCAGATCAAAAAAAATAAAGTATTGACACAAGAGCTGAAATGCTTTTGTGTCAATACTTTTCTTTGTTAAATCATGCGTTTTTCAATTGCTGCCCAAGCAGCCTCTTTTCCTAACTTTGTTTCAGATGAAAAAAGAATAAAATCATCATTGTTATCAAAATCCAATGCTTTTTTGACAATACTCTCATGTCTATTCCATTTTCCACGTGGAATTTTGTCGGCTTTGGTTGCCACAACAATGACTGGAATTTCATAATATTTTAAAAACTGATACATTTGAATATCTTCTTCTGTCGGTTTATGTCTTAAATCAACTAATGAGATCACTGCTCGTAATTGCTCACGACTGGTTAAATAGGTTTCAATCATCTCGCCCCATTTGGCACGCTCTGTTTTTGAAACTTTCGCATAGCCATAACCTGGAACATCGACAAAATGCAAAGCATCTTCAATTAAATAAAAATTAAGTGTTTGAGTCTTCCCTGGTTTTGAAGATGTTCGTGCTAAGTTTTTACGATTGATTAACGTATTGATAAATGATGATTTTCCAACGTTTGAACGACCAGCTAAGGCAATTTCTGGTAATTGAGTATCTGGGTATTGAGCGGGTGAAACCGCACTGATGACTATTTCTGCTGAATGAACATTCATTTTCCTCACTCCTTTAAATTTTACTAAATAAACAACAGTAGAGCTGTGACAGATTTGTCACAGCTCTTTTTTATCCGACTTTCTTCTCGCGATAGATAATCGTTGGATGACTGCTTTGTGTTGCGGCTTCTTTTGTTATAATCACTTTTTCAATCTCTTCTTCAGATGGAATATCAAACATAATATCCATCATAATATCTTCAATGATTGAACGTAAACCACGCGCACCGGTATTTCGTTCAATTGCTTGTTTGGCAATGACATGTAGAGCATCGTCTTCAAACTCTAAAACTGTCCCATCCAAAGCAATTAATTTCTTATATTGTTTTACCAAGGCATTTTTCGGCTCCGTTAAAATATGAACAAGATCTTGTTCTGTTAACTTATCCAGCGCAGCCATCACAGGTAAACGTCCGATGAATTCAGGGATTAAGCCAAATTTCAATAAATCTTCCGGAATAATATGTTTCATAATACTTTCATTCTCTGCAATTTTTTGATTGTTGGCACCAAAACCAATTGTTTTTTCACCCATACGGTTTTTAACGATTGTTTCAATTCCATCGAAAGCACCACCCACGATAAACAAAATATCTGTCGTATCGATTTGAATCATTTCTTGTTGTGGGTGTTTACGACCGCCTTGTGGTGGCACACCAGCGACCGTACCTTCTAAAATTTTCAGTAAGGCTTGTTGCACACCTTCACCAGAAACATCACGAGTAATTGAAACATTTTCACCTTTACGAGCAATTTTATCAATCTCATCGATATAGATAATCCCTTTTTGGGCGCGCTCAACATCAAAGTCTGCTGATTGTAATAATTTTAATAAAATGTTTTCAACATCATCTCCAACATATCCCGCTTCTGTTAAGCTAGTTGCATCGGCAATCGCAAATGGCACATTCAAACTACGTGCTAATGTTTGAGCTAAAAAGGTTTTACCTGATCCTGTTGGTCCAATTAAGCAAATATTACTCTTTTGCAATTCTACTTCATCTTCATCAATCTCAGCATTGACACGTTTGTAGTGGTTATAAACCGCTACCGCTAACGCGCGTTTTGCACGATCTTGACCAATAACATATTGATTTAAAGTTGCCAATAACTCTTTTGGTTTTGGCACTTCCATAAATTCAAAAGAACTTTCTTCAAAAAACTCTTCATCGAGAATATCTTTACAAAGTTCGATACATTCATCGCAAATGTAAACTCCTGGTCCAGCAACAATTTTTTTTACTTCATCTTGGGCCTTCCCACAAAATGAGCAACGTACTGGATGATTATCTTTGGTATTTTCGTACACAGCGTTCACTCCTTGTTGTTTTGCTACATATAAACGAAAAAAGCTTCATTTAACAACCTTTGCACATTCTAACACAGTTCAATTAAAAGCAAAAGGTTTTAAGTTAGTTGGCTTAAATAATTCTAAAGATGTTAATTTAAAAAAATTATTTAAAGTTTCTTAGCACTAGACTAAGACTCATCACTAAACACTTATTTTATAACCTCTAGATTAAACGGTATAAATTAGCTGTGATTCGGTCATAAGCCAGATTCTTTTTGAAGGTAAATAACACCTTCAAACGATTCTTTGCTTATGACTCATCACCAAACGCTAATTTTATAACCTCTAGACAGAAAAACTGTCTGAAGACAAAGCCTCAGACAGTTTGATTACTGACAATTAATTATTCAGCTTCAACAGCTGTAGAAGTAATTAATTCTACGGCTTTTTTCATTGTAATATCATGTTTTAACATATCTTCTGATAATACACGACGTACTTGAGCTTCTGGCATGTTGTAGCCTTCTGCTAATTCTTTGATTTCAGCTTCGATTTCTTCAGCAGTTGCTTCAAAACCTTCTGCTTTAGCAATTGCTTCAATTACTAAGTTTGTTTTCACGCGAGTATCTGCTTCGCCTTCAAATTGTTTATGAAGATCAGCTTCTGTTGAATTAGTTAATTGGTAGTACATTTCAGGTTGGATACCTTGACGTTGCATGTTGTTTAAGAATTCATCCATTGCACGGTGTACTTCATCGTGAACCATTACGTGTGGTAATTCTAGAACTTCAGCACCTTCAACTGCTAGACGAATTGCTGCTTCTTCAACTGCATCTTTTGCAGCTGCTTCTTTGCTTGTTTTCATTTCAGCTAAGAATTTTTCTTTTAATTCTGCTAATGTTTCAACTGAATCATCAACATCTTTCGCAAATTCATCATCTAATTCAGGTAATTCTTTACCTTTAACTTCGTGAACCGTTACTTTGAAGATTGCTTCTTTACCAGCTAAGTCTTCTGCTTGGTAGTTTTCTGGGAATGTTACTGTTACGTCAGTTGATTCGCCAGCAGCTTTACCTACTAATTGTTCTTCGAAACCTGGGATGAACGAACCAGAACCTAATTCTAATGAATAGTTCTCGCCTTTTCCACCTTCAAATGCTTCTTCGCCTACGAAACCTTCAAAGTCGATAACAACAGTATCACCATCGATTGCTGCGTCTTCTTTAACGATTAATTCAGCGTGTTGTTTTTGTAAGTCAGCAATACGTGCATCCACGTCTGCTTCTGTTACTTCACGGTCTTGTTTTTCAACTGTTAAGTTTTTGTATTCACCTAATTTGACTTCAGGTTTTACAGTAACTTTCGCAGTAATTACCCAATCTTCACCTTTGTTCATGCTTTCAACATCGATTTCAGGGCGTGACACTGGATCAATTCCAGCTTCAGCAACTGCTGCATCATAGTTTGCTGGTAAAACAGCATTTAAAGCATCTTCATATAAAGCTTCTTCACCATACATACGGTTAAATACGCTACGGCTTACTTTCCCTTTACGGAATCCCGGTACGTTTAAGTTCTTTTTAACTTTGTCAAAGGCAATTGTTAAGCCTTTTTGAATATCTTCTTGTTTAACAGAAAATGTTAATACGCCTTCATTTGTGGCTGTTTTTTCCCATTTTGCAGTCATGTGTTTCCCTCCGAATAAATAATTAATTTACATATGAAATTGCTTCATGCATACCTTTAAATAGTACACTAACACTTGATAAAAGTAAACATTTTAAGTAAAAAATATCTTTTACATCAACTCTTGATAAATTTCACGTAACTTTTGTTTTGTTTGCTGAATGTTTCTATAGTTTTTCAGTGATTCTAATGCCTTTTCGTTTCCAAACATCGACTGGTATTCTAAACTGTAACTTTCAATCCATCGCGGAATTTCTGACACTTCTGGTAAAAATGGATAAAGCAACGAAAAATGCGCTTGCCCTTCCATTGCGATTCCTTCTGCAATCTGCGGGTCTTTGTTTTCCCAAGCTTCTGCTGCTAACTCTAAAAACAACACCATTTGTGGTGCTTGTGGCAAAGGTAGGATTTTCGACAAATCGACCGCTTGAAGGCGCCCATCAATTGTTTTGAAAGAAAGTGTTTCCTTAACACCACATGAAACAAGCTCTTCGACAACTTTAGGTAATAAGAACGGGTTCTCGATTGTGGGCAAATACTTTTTAGTTAGATAAATAAATCGACTTAGCGAAAGGCCTTTGAGCCATGATTCCCACTTCTTACCAAAAATCGGTTGTTTTTGTTGGCCCCATTGAGCAAACAATTGCTCTTTTAGTTGCAAATCGTATTCTGCAATAAATTCTTGCGTCGTTTCCAGTTGAATTAAGTCTTTTTGTAGTTTTTCATTTGGTCGTTTTTTTAATAAACGATGAACCCACAAATATTGCTTATCTAATAGAAGTAAATGAATATATTGTTCAAAAAAATCAGGATTTGACAGATATTCCGCTTCATACTCTTGCGCGTAAAAAACAGCAATTTCAAAATCACCAAGTAATCGATAAACTTCAATTAATTGTTGAACATTTTCAAATGAAGGAGCGAAATTATAAAGCTTTTCAAAATCTTTTTTAGCCGATAAATAATCTTGAGCTAGCATTTTTCGTGTCCCGCTTGCCAAAAGTTGTGCTTCTTTATCTGGAAATGGAATCATTTCGGACATGCTTTCACCAACTTTCTAATAAATATGTTTTAAAACAATCACGGTCTCAGCTGGACCACTCGCATTATTTTTTTCAGCTTTTTCTAATAAACTATACCCTTCAAATATTTCACCATTTAATGGATCCTCAATTTGAAAAACTTGCGCTTGATCGACAGCCAGGCTATCAAAATCGATTTCTTGAATACTATCCCATCCCGTATCTAAGAAAACTTTTGTTTCATCTGTCAAATTTAGTGCTTCCATTTTTTTAAGCGCTTCTTTCAAATCACCATACGTCATTTGTTTTTTCTCATCCATTTTATTACCCCTTTTCTGTATCCTGTACCTTTTCCTATTGTAACGAATAACTATCAAAAAAACACAAAAAAAATTGAAAATTTAGATTTCCTCTAAACTTTCAACATCTAATAGTTCAATTTGATTACGATACATTTTTAAGTAACCTTCATCGCTTAAAAATTTCAATTTGCGTGATAACGTCTCTGGTGTCGTTCCTAAAAAAGCCGCCAATTCTTTCTTTTTCATTGGTAAGGTAAGTTGTTTATTGTTAGTGACTTTATACAAATCAATCAAATACGTCGCTAAACGTTCCTCAATTCGTTCCATCATTAAAAATTGTGACTGTTGCTCTAGACTAGTAATCTTACTTGCAGTTAATGATAGCAGCTTTAAACTTAGTTGTGGAAAGGAAACGAGCAACTTTTGAAAATCTTGTTTATTGATTATACAAATTTCACTTTTTTGCAGTGCCTCAACAAATAAATTCTCATTGATTGCACCAAAAATCGTATTTTCGCCTTCATACCCTCCAGGTTCAACTACGCGTAGTAATTGCTCCTTGCCATTAATGGATAACTGATAGACTTTCATTGCCCCACGAGCGACAATCGCTAAGCTTTCTGCACCACCGGGGACCATAATCTGTTCCCCTTTTTCAAACGTTTTATGGACCGCAACTTGATTAATTAAGCGCTGATTTTCAAGATCTAGATGGTTAAACAGTGGTACGAGCGACACACATAGATGCTCATCTGTCATTTCATCCCTCCTCAACTTATTTTACTTTTGTTGATAACACGTCAAAACCGACTTCTTCAATCACTTTTACGACATCCTCAAGGGTTGTTTTTTCTGGATCAATCTCTGCCTTTACTTTACTCGCATTAAATAAAACTTTCAAGTTTTGTACACCTGCTAAACTTCCGACTGCTGTTTCAATTTTTTGTAAACAAGTCGGACAAACCAATTCTTCTAATTGTAAAATAATTTTTTGCATTTAAACCACTCCTAATCCTTCTTTTGTTTCTATCTATACTTTAAGTATAAACATTAAACTAGGAGATTCCTTGATAGCTATCAAGAAAATAATTATCTTTCGCTTTTCTAGTCTTAATCAGCTACAATGAGAGTATTACTTGTGAAAAGAAGGTTATTGAATGACTATCAAGCGTTTTGTGCAATTATTTGTCTTTTATTTTCTATCGATTATCATTGCTATCCCTATAGCAAATCTTTTTAAAATTGAACGAACATGGCTACATTATCTTGTGATTAGTTTAATTGGTTATCTTGTTTTAACCTTACCGCTTACAATCATGACCATTCAAAAAGGAAAAAAGTAAAATAGATAGAAAAACTCGATGGCTGAAATACAGTCATCGATTTTTTAGATTTATGCAAATATCATTGTCGGTTTGATGGAAAATTTCTTAAAAGATTTCCGGCTATAAATTCGAGGCTTTTGTCCTTTTTTCTTAATTCCAGCTTTTAATCGTCCTTTTTCACCTGCAAACCGTAATTGGTAAAGTCCGCCTGGTAAATCCTCAAACCGAATTCGTCCGTTTTGGTCCGGTTCAATCCTAAATACCTTCCCATCACGCATTAGCGGTTTGGTCCCTTTCCGATTATAAAGTGTTACATCTTTAGGAAATGTTGCAGTTGTTCCTTCCATCGTCAAATCTAAATCAAAACGGTATTTTTTGAGTCTTTCTAAATAAATCAATCGAATAATCAAACCAAGACTAGCAATTATCAATAAGACGGTTCCTACAAGAATACCCATCTGTTTCCATTTGCGTACCTTTTTTCCTTGACTGGCAACTTTAGCAATTGCTGGTGTGTATGGCACACGTTTTCCTGTAACAAGCAGTCGGTGAGAATTTATCATATAAGGTGTGCATGTCACAAGTGTGATTAAATCTTGTTTGTCTTGGATTTTTAGCGATGCGGTTTCATGTGGTTCAACTACGCGAATGTCACTTACTTCATAAGCTAATGTTTCACCCAGTACATTTAATAAGATTAAATCGCCCATCACTAGCTTCGGAATATTCGTGAAAAGTTCACGCTGTGGCAATCCCCGATGCCCAGTAATTACAGAATGCGTACTTTCGCCACCAACGGGCTGTGAAGTCCCATTTAAGACGGTTGCACCAACTTCGAGTAGACCAGCAGTTGTTGTATCAAATAAAGGAATATTCAAAGCTAACTTGGGAATATCAATTGTCCCTAGCAAATATTGATCGTATTCTTCCTGTGAAACACTCTGAGTGACCGTTTCATCAAACGGATCTGCACCAATTTCCAATCCCGATTCTTTAAGCTGCTCATTTTTTTCAAGTAATGCTTTTTGTTGTGCTCGATACTCAGAAGCTTCTTTTTTTTGAAAATTTTCGAGTCGAATTTCATCAAGATAACTGTTCAATGCATCGATATAAAATGGATAAAACATAATTAAACAGCCAATTAAAAAAATCAGAACCATTGAAACTTTTGCAATTAAAGGATTCCTTTTTCTTTTATTAGACATGTTTACTCACCTCGTTAATCTGAGAGGCTTTTTTTGGATTTTTAGCCACTTTCCGTTTAAAAACAGGGGAAGTAATTTTAAATATTGGATCTTTTAAACGAGCAATTTTTCCGTGAATTTTAAGCTTTTTATCCTGAGTAATCGCACGATAGAAACCGCCAGGAATTTGTTTAAAGACGACTAGCCCATTTGAATCACTAACCGTTATCATGGGCTCTTTTTGTGAATTGCGGACTGCTTTTCCGTCTTTCCCGACTAAAGTAAACGCCACGCCCGGTTTCACTACGCCATTTTCAAAATAATAAAATTCAAAATCATACGTTTTTTTCATGCTTTGATAATAAACATATTTACGCCACATCCAGTAAAAAGTTAAAATAAAAAATAGGGGAATTAAAAGCATGTATATTTGGAAACGACGACGATGATATTGTTGAGTCGCTTCGACTTCTTCTTTTATTTCTTCTTCTGGGTACGGTACGCGTTTGCCTGTTACTAATAAACGATGTGTATTAATCATGTAGGGTGTACACGTTAAGAGTGTCACGAGGTCCTCTCCGTCTTGAATTACTAACGATTCAAATTCGTGGGGTAACACAACATCAATTTCAAAAATTTTATAGGCTAGTTTTTCACCGGCAATATCTACAAAAAATAAATCACCCGCCTTTAATTTTTCTAAGTCGGTAAAGAGTTTTTTCTCAGGGATTCCACTATGACCAGTAATCACTGAATGCGTACTTGGTCCACCAATTGGAAAGGATGTCCCTTGTAAAATCGTTGCTCCTTTTTCTAACAAAAGGTTATTGGTCTCACGAAATAAGGGTAGGCTAACATGAATGGCTGGGATATAGACCGCTCCAACTGTGTATTCTTCAAAGTATTCACGTCCCGAAGATTCTTGATTGCTTATCGCTTCATCAAAAGGGTCTTCGATTAATCCCATACCAGGAATATTATTCAATTTACCTTCTGCTAACAGCTCCTCATTTTTCCTAGCCAACTCTTCCTTTTGTTTTTGAAGTTGATTTATATTTTCTTGTTCTGTTTCGACTTGCATTTGTGCAAGATTTTTTTGATCATAATAGTTATTCACCGCATCAGAAATAAATGGATAAGCAAAAATACCTGCTCCTGATACAAAGAGTGTAAACATGATAACTTTCAAAAGAACATTCATCTGCTCCCTTTTCATTCGTGAGTTTCTTTTTTTATGTGGCTCCATCTCCTCACTCCCTTTTTCAGCTTAAAATTTAACGGTGAGATAGATCATCCAATCCACCCCACCGTTAAATTTTAAGCAGTTGAAGTACGAAGTTCCGTACTTCAACTACTCCTTATTCGATTGTTAAACTTCTGCGTGTTCTTTTGAACGTTTAAACCAGAAGTATGCGCCTGCCATCATCATTGAACCGATGATTAAGAATGCGTAGATTCCTGTTCCACCAGTAGAAGGAAGAAGTCCTTGACGTAAGTTGTTAACTGTTTGAATGTGTGCAGCATTTCCATACTGATCTTTTACGATTGTAAATGCAATATCACTTGATTCTAAGATATAGCCTGTTGGCGCTTTTGTTTCAATTAAGTTATAATCTCCG
>DXBN01000227.1 GCA_019116505.1 Candidatus Enterococcus avicola
AGCGAAAATGTGTAACATTTCAACTTGTTTAATGTTTCCTTTTTCAGCAGCCGCGTCCATCATGTGAACGATTGGAACCGCAACTGTCCGAACGATCATTGTTAAGAACAAACCTGCAACCGCTAAAGGAACTGCGATGGCAATCGCTGAAGGAACACCTTTAACACCTTGGCCACCTAAAACTAAAATAATTGCTGAGGCAACAGATGCTAAAGCGGCATCCGGTGCAACGGCAGCCCCGATGTTCGCCCAACCTAACGCGATCATTTGTAAAGTACCACCTAAAACAATTCCGGCTTCTAAATTACCAGTAACTAATCCGATTAATGTACATGCTACTAACGGTTGGTGGAATTGGAACTCATCCAAAATCCCTTCCATACCAGCTAGAAAGGCAACGAGTAAAACTAAAATAATTGATATAACAGACATGATAAGCCTCCTATTTTGATTTGTATTTGGCGAGTTACGCGTTTGCTAACTCATTTTTTGCTTTTTTCAAAATTTCGTCCATATTCGCTTTTGAATCATTTGGCACTTTACGCACATCAAATTTGATGCCTTTGGCTTTTAATTCATCAAACGTATCAACGTCTTCTTGACCCATTGATAATACTTTGCTTACAACGACTTTTCCAACAGAGTGAGCCATTGAACCAACGTTTACTTCTGGGATTTCTACGCCGCCTTCAACCACTTTTAAGACGTCTTCAGGATTTTCAAATAATAATAATGCTTTTGTATTGCCAAAACGTGGATCTTTCGCTACTTCAATCATTTTACTGATTGGAATAACATTGGCTTTTACTCCTGGAGGAGCTGCTTGTTCGATTAATTTCTTACGTAAGTCATCTTTTGCAACGGCATCAGAAACAACAATAATTCTGTTTGGTTGTGTTGCTTTTGTCCAAGCTGTTGCTACTTGACCATGTAATAAACGTGAATCAATACGTGCTAGCACAAATTTAATTTTGCCATCGCCAACAACTGTACCTGGTGGTAACGAACCTTTTGGCTGTGCATCTTCTGTCGCAGCAGCTTTTGGTGCTTCTGCTGGTTGTAACTCTTCTGGTTTAACTTTGACACCATCTTTTGCTGTTTCAAGAATGTGTGTCGCAATTTCTTGTGCTGATTCCATAGAGAAACGAGAAGCATATGCTTCAATAACCATTGGTAAATTCATACCTGCAACGATTGCCCATTTGTCTTTATGATCTTCTAACAATGAGTTCGCTTGGTTAAATGGTGTTCCTCCCCATAGGTCAACTAAAAATAGTACTTCGTCTTGATTGTCAAACGATGCAATGGCTTCTTGCATTTTTGCTTTTACATCATCGGGACCTTCGCTAGGCATTAACGTAACTGCTTTTACATTTTCTTGTTCGCCAAAGATCATTGCACCAGATTGCAAGATCCCTTCAGCAAATTCACCGTGACTTGCTAGGATAATTCCTACCATTTTTATACCTCCTGTATAATTGATGTTTTTTTTCATGGTTGTACTGCTAAACGCTTTCACTTTTTGAAAAAAATCAGATAAATCAGATTCTGACAAAAATAAATGAAAAAATTTCAATAGTTCTTGATTTTTTTCAACATCAGCACTTGCCTTTATCAATACAGTTCATGAAGCAATGATGTTGGTCCTAGGCCACCACATCCTTTCAATGTCTTTCGTCTGTAAAAATGAACGTCAGCTGGCGTTATTTTCTTTGCTACGCTCTTTTTTCAGTAAATCCATCAAATTCACTTGGCTGTCTGCTGCGACTTTTCGAATTTCCAATTCAATACCTTGTTCATTTAAAAACAGAAATGCTTTTAAATCGTTGGCATCCACTGCGACTGCATTCGTAATCATTCGCTTGCCTGTGCTGAAACTCATTCCGCCAATATTCACAGAAGTTAGTTGTACACCGCCTTCGACCACTCGTTTCACGTCCAAAGGATTAGTGAATAACAACATGGCTCGAAACGAATCAAAACGAGGATCAGGGTAAACATCAATCATTTTTTGAACAGTGATGACATTTACTTTGACACCAGGTGGAGCAGCTTGAACCAACAAGGCTTTTCTCAAATTGTCATGAGCAACGGAATCACTAACCACTAAAATGCGATTAATGTTCGTCAATTTTGCCCAAACAGTTGCTACTTGGCCATGAATTAATCGATCATCAATTCGAGCTAAACGAATATCCATTACCATCGGGAATGCTCCTTTAAATTCATTTTTAAAGGTTAGGACCTTTGTCTTTTTACTTAAAAATTTTAGGTAAAAAGGGACACCTTATTATAAGCAAGTTTCGTGCCAACTTTAGTGTATCGGTTCGAAACCTAGAAAATTATAGGTTTTTTTAAGAAAATAAAAAAAACGATACACTAATAAATAGTGTATCGTTTTTTCTGTATTAATCTAGTGTATCAATTTCGGTGATTTTATCTTCGATACACTGAGCATTTTTGACTAACTGTGCGATAAAATAAACTTCTTCTGCTGGAACATCCATATTAAGAGCTTCTTCCATAGTCTCAATTGAGGCCACAATCACTGGATAAATTGGTTCTTGAACCAATCGACCAAGTTCCTTTTCTGAAACCGTCAGTGTATCATTCCGTAAAATACGCTCCAACATGCCCGATGTGTGCATAATCAAATTGATGTAAAATGTGTACTCTTCTGGCATCGCTAATTGGGTTTGGATATTTTTAGCGAATGACCACAACAGATCAATGATTTTTTTTCCATTAATGAAAGTGAAACTTTGCTCCATATATTTTAGACAAATTTCTTTTGCTGCCGCTTCGTCCAACGGCTTATTCATTACTTCTTCTTTCCGCTCTGCTAGTAATTGCTGAATAATTTTTTCTGCTTCACCGGAAAAGAAATTTTCCATGGAAATATAAGGAACTCCAATTTTGGGATTGGTAATCCCAGTTGTCGCAATAATTTCATAGTCTTCTTGAATTTTAGGCAAGACTTCTTTCATATTTACAATGGACAAAGGAATCACTTCTAAATGCCAGTCTATTTGTGGCAAGACAGCTTCCTCAATAAGCTCTTTCATTCGGCGCGCAGTTCCTTCTCCAGAAGCGCAGATAGCAATAATTGCTCTTGTTTTCCAATTTTCAATGATTTGTTTCGTTTCACTTTGGCGAATATCGGCATAGCCATGAAAGTTTTTTAAAGACTCGTGAAGTGTTTCCAATTGCGTATCAATTAATGCGGTTTTGCGGGCCGCTTCAAGAACAATTGGCGTGGTCACCATGTCTACTGTCCGCACATCAATGCCTGTCTGGCGTACAATTTCTTCTGAAAACGTACTTAATGAACCCATGTCCACTAATAATAGTACGCCATTTTCTTCATTCACTTCACCAACTGCTTCAACGATTTTACGCAAAGCTTCTTTCGGTGGCATATCTAAAGGCATATCCACAGCCTTCAAATTATCAACATTTAACAATTGAGAAACCACTTGTACCATACTGCTAGCGGTACTATTTCCGTGCGCAGCCACGACAATGCCAATCCGGCCAGCCTCAGGATTTTCTCTTAAAGAAATGAGCAAAACAGCTAAATAGTAACTTTCAGATTCAGGAATCTCCATCTGATAACTACTTTCAATAATATTTTTAATTTCTTTTGCTGTTTCAAACTCTGTTGGATAATCTAAAACCATATTTCGAATACTTTCATTTAAAGGATGCTTAGGATCTTTGCCTAATTGGATGCGTTTCAAGAAAGAACTAATGTGTAAACTCATTGCATAGATAAAGTTGGGTTGAAACGAATACGATAACCGCTTCGCTGCAAAATTATAAATTTTCTTAGTGACATCAATAATTCGTTGGTCAACAATTTCAGCCAATTTATTTTCTGTATCAAAGGTGAATCCATAATCTTTGTAGAAAGATTTTAAATGAACATTGATATCCGTTGTAATAAAATTATTAATTAGTTCTTGGTCCAAGCCGTCTGCTTTTAAGAGAGCCGCTTTATCTCCAATAATCTCATATAGATTGTAAGGCAATTCATAGGCATCTGACTGAATAGCTACTAAAGATTCATTTGGTGATACCACTAATTGCGGTTCCAGATATTTCGATAACTCCGACAATACTTCTCGATTACTGGCAAGTTGCATAATGCCTTCTTTAATATTGTCCGTTAATTCGTCCATCGTAATCATTAATTCCTCTTGTTCCATCTGATTAAGGAACCCTCGCGCAGTCACAAGTTGCACATTCGATTTTAGCTGACCGACATTTCCATAAGAAACACTTCCAATTAACGCTTTGACCACATCTTCTGACAAAGAGATTCGCCGTTGAATCCGCGCTGCTTCCATTGAAACCATCACTTTTAGGAGGTCAATTTTTTCTTTCGCAGGACGGTCACTAAAGTTCGGTAATTGAATGATAATCGGAATGCGTCGCACAAAAGTATTCAATAAAGAAGAAGTAGGATTTTCCGTCGTAGCACAAATAATCCGAACATCCGCATGATGTGATTTCACTGTTTCACCTAAACGCGCGTACACGCCGTGATCCATAAAATAAAAAATCATTTCTTGTCCTTCGGGTGGTAACCGATGTACTTCATCTAAAAACAGAATGCTGCCATCTGCTTCATCAATAATCCCTTCTTTCGCTTTCGTAGCGCCTGTGAAGGCCCCTTCTACATACCCAAATAAATGCGACATCAAAAGTTCTGGATTATGCGCATAGTCTGCACAGTTAAACACCACAAACTCTTTTTCTTTGGCCACAATTTGGTTCAGCTTCGCAAATTGAAACATGGCATGAGCAAAATAAGTTTTCCCAGAACCTGTTGGTCCAGTAATTAAACAATTCAAGCCTTTTGGCGGATATAAAATCGCTGCTTTGGCTTGTTCAACCGGCGTTTTCATGCTTCCAGCTGAACCGATAATTTTTTTGAAAATATCTTCAACTTCTGGGGTTTTACTTGTCGTGACTACTGGTTCAACCAATGGTTCGATAAAAGTTTTTGTGGAGTGATCCATTGATTTTTCCCGATAACTTTTAACTGGCTTGGTTAATGGTCGATGCTGAAACGCCACCTGCGCGACATATTTTACTGGTCGACCAGATAATTTTTTCAAGCGCCCTTCACGAACCAGTTGATTCAAATCTTTACTAGCATTGGTCCGCTGAATGTTTAAACGTTCTGAAATTTCTTGTGTCGTGACTCCCGCATCACTTGTTAAGGTCATTGGCGTTAAATTCTTCGTTTGCTCTTTAACATATTGATAGATTTTTTCAATCCGCTTCATTTTTGATGGCTCCTTTAATCGATACACTAATTAATTTACATGATACAGTGTATCATTAAAAAAATACACTAAAAACCCTTTCATGAAAAAAATTTCTGTTTCACATGAAACATTTTAAAAAAGCGCCTTTTTTCTATAAAAAACCCACCTTTTTATTCGTTTCTGTAAAAAGATTGAAACTCCTTGAAAAAAGGTTCTGTAGCCGATATAATGCAGAGAGGTTCAAGAATATATTAAAAGCGAGGAAAACAATTGATTACTGTTAATGATGTAAGTTTACAATTTCCAGATCGTAAACTTTTTGAAGAAGTGAATATTAAATTTACTCCTGGCAACTGTTACGGCTTAATCGGCGCAAACGGTGCAGGAAAATCAACGTTTCTTAAAATTTTATCAGGTGAGATTCAACCGACAACTGGCGTGGTTTCAATGGGTCCTAATGAGCGACTAGCAACGCTGAAACAAAATCACTTTGACTACGAAGACTACACTGTTTTAGAAACTGTAATTATGGGACATAAACGTCTTTACGAAGTAATGAAAGAAAAAGATGCTATCTATATGAAAGAAGATTTTTCAGATGAAGATGGGATTCGTGCCGCAGAACTAGAAGGCGAATTTGCTGAACTTGACGGTTGGGAAGCAGAACCTGAAGCAGCTGTTTTACTCCAAGGGCTAAACATTCCAGAAGAATTACATGATCAAAAAATGAGCGAATTAACAGCTGGTCAAAAAGTCAAAGTATTATTAGCTCAATCTCTTTTTGGCAAACCAGATGTCTTACTATTAGACGAGCCGACAAATGGTTTAGACACTCGCTCAATCAATTGGTTAG
>DXBN01000228.1 GCA_019116505.1 Candidatus Enterococcus avicola
CCGTTTGCTGGGAGGTAAGTTTACTGAAGATAAAGTTAGTTTCTTGCCAATCATTGGCGATGAGCGTCATGTTTTAGTGATTGAGAAGAAAAAAGAGACACCGAAAAAATATCCGAGAAAACCAGGGTTACCAAACAAACAACCGATAGTATAGGAGGACAATTTATGGCCCGCATCATTTCAGTTGCAAATCAAAAAGGTGGCGTAGGTAAAACAACTACGACTGTTAACTTAGGTTCGAGTTTAGCATTTATGGGAAAGAAAATTTTACTTGTTGATATTGATGCACAAGGTAATGCGACAAGTGGGATGGGGATTCGTAAGCCCGATGTGACAAAAGATATTTATGATGTCTTAGTCAATGAAGTACCGATTCAAGAAGCGATTGTTCCAAGTTCAAGAGAAGGCCTAGATATTGTACCAGCAACGTTACAACTAGCTGGTGCTGAAATTGAATTAACATCTATGATGGCACGTGAATCGCGTTTAAAGTTGGCATTAAATGAAGTCAAAGATCAGTATGACTACATCTTAATTGACTGTCCACCATCACTAGGTCATTTAACAATTAATTCCTTTACGGCGAGTGATTCCATCCTAATACCCGTTCAATGTGAATACTATGCGTTAGAAGGACTAAGTCAATTGCTAAATACCGTTCGTCTTGTTCAAAAGCACTTTAACCCAGAACTAGAAATTGAAGGTGTCTTATTGACAATGTACGATGCGCGTACCAACTTGGGTGCAGAAGTAGTTGAGGAAGTTCGTCGCTATTTCCAAGAAAAAGTTTATGAAACAATTATACCGCGTAACGTACGTTTATCAGAAGCGCCAAGTCATGGCATGTCGATTATTGACTATGACATTCGTTCAAAAGGAGCGGAAGTGTATCAAGCACTAGCAAAGGAAGTGTTAGCGCGTGAAAAATAAAGGAAAAATTTTAGGTAAAGGTATCGATGCGTTGTTTCAAGATTTAGCAAGTCTAGAAGAGGTCGATGTTCAAACGGAAACCGTAGTTGACATTTCGCTCAATGAGTTGCGTCCAAATCCATATCAACCACGAAAAACCTTTGATGAGACCTCGTTGAAAGAATTAGCAAGTTCAATTGCTCACTCGGGTGTTTTTCAACCGATAATTGTCCGTAAATCCGCGGTTAAAGGCTATGAAATTATTGCCGGCGAGCGTCGTTTCCGTGCATCAAAGCTAGCTAAAAAAGAAACAATCCCAGCAATTATCCGTGACTTTGATGAAGAAGCGATGATGCAAGTCGCAGTTTTAGAAAACTTGCAACGAGAAGACCTCAACCCTCTAGAAGAAGCGGAAGCCTATAAGATGTTGATGGATAATTTGAAATTAACACAAGTTGAAGTTGCGACGCGCTTAGGTAAGAGTCGCCCGTACATTGCCAATTATTTGCGTTTATTAACGTTGCCACAATTGGCTAAAGAAATGTTACAAGATGAACGTTTATCAATGGGGCAAGCCCGTACGTTATTAGGTTTAAAAAACAAAGAAGAAATGCTAAAATTAGCTAATCGATGTGTCAAAGAAAACTTGACTGTTCGTCAATTGGAACAACTTGTTGCAGAGATGAATGAAGACAAGTCAAAGAAAAAGATTTCACGTATTATTCAAGAAAAACCTTACTATTTACGTGAGAGTGAAGACCGCTTGATGGATAAATTGGGTACGAGTGTTGAAATCACTGAGAAAAAAGGCAAAGGAAAAATTGAGATTGAGTACTTGTCGCAAAGTGATCTCACTCGCATCTTAGATTTATTGAATATTACATTCGATGAAGCATAATAACCAAAGGAGCTGACTACGATGTATGATTTGAAAGATATTGTTGAGATGAAAAAACCACATGCTTGTCAAACAAATCGTTGGGAGATTATTCGCATGGGTGCAGACATCAAGATTAAATGCCTTGCTTGTGGTCAAATGGTCATGATGCCACGACGAGAATTTGAGAAAAAAATGAAAAAGATTTTAGAAAAAAGTAATCCAGAATAGAAAGAGGAATCAGAGATGGCATTAACAGCAGGAATCGTTGGTTTACCAAACGTTGGAAAATCAACTTTATTCAATGCAATTACAAAAGCGGGTGTAGAAGCCGCAAACTATCCATTCGCGACAATTGATCCAAACGTAGGAATGGTTGAAGTACCAGATGCTCGTTTACAACGTTTAACCGAGTTAGTGAAACCAAAGAAAACCGTTCCAACTACTTTTGAATTTACTGATATTGCGGGAATCGTAAAAGGTGCAAGTCAAGGAGAAGGACTAGGAAATCAATTTTTAAGTCATATCCGCCAAGTGGATGCGATTTGCCATGTTGTTCGTTGTTTTGACGATGACAATATTACGCACGTAGAAGGCCGTGTGGACCCGTTAGCAGATATTGATACAATTAACTTAGAACTTGTTTTAGCAGACTTAGATTCTGTTGTGAAGCGTCATCAAAGAGTCTCAAAGATTGCTCGTACAAAAGACAAAGATGCATTAGCAGAATTAGCAATTTTGGATAAAATTAAACCCGTTTTAGAAGAAGGTCTGTCAGCACGTTCAATTGAATTTACGGAAGATGAAGAAAAAATGGTTAAATCACTTTTCTTATTAACGACAAAACCCGTTCTTTACATTGCTAACGTCAGTGAAGATGAAGTGGCTGATGCAGAGAGTAACGAATATGTGAAACAAGTTCGTGAATTTGCAGCGAGTGAACATGCGGAAGTCGTAGTTGTTAGTGCCCGTGCAGAAGAAGAAATTGCAGAATTAGATGATGAAGACAAATTAGAATTTTTAGAAGCATTGGGCTTAGAAGAATCTGGTTTAGATCAATTAATTCGTAAAGCCTATCATTTACTGGGTTTAGCAACTTACTTTACCGCTGGCGAACAAGAAGTTCGTGCTTGGACTTTCAAACAAGGGATTAAAGCACCTCAAGCAGCTGGAATTATTCATACCGATTTCGAACGTGGTTTTATCCGTGCAGAAACCGTTTCATTTGATGATTTAAGTCATTATGGGACGATGCAAGCAGCTAAAGAAGCTGGCCGCGTTCGTTTAGAAGGAAAAGAATACATTGTGCAAGATGGCGATGTTATGCTGTTTCGTTTTAACGTGTAAAACAGTTCTGCAACGCGTTAGTCGGAACGTCATTTAAAAAGGGGGCTATCAAAAGATGGAAACAGAAACAATTCGAGATTATGTTTCAGAAAACCGCGAATTAGAAAAGCAATTAACGAATAAAAATCAACAATACATCTTTGATTTAAAAAAATCATTAGATGCAGCGAATTTATCGGAAGAAGAAAAAGCCATTGCTTTGCACGATATTTTACCAGTGCTTGTTCAAGAGCAAAAAAGTGGGAAAACTGCTCGTCAATTATTTGGAACCGTTTCGGAACGAACAGAAGCGATTTTAAATAAACCGGAAGAAAAGAAAGAAACAACACCATTCTTCATGTGGCTTGATAATGCGCTTTTAATTTTAGCTGTCTTTGGTTTAATGCTAGGAACAATGGGCTTATTAATGAAAGACGCGGTCCAAGTTTATGGCGTAATTACACTCTTCTTAATGGCAGCAATCGGTGGTTGGGTATTTTACTTAATGTATAAATACGTTTACCGCTTCGAAAAACCAGGTGCAGATAAAAGCGAACGTTTAAAAATGTGGAAAATTATTTTAATTTTAGCTGGAGCCTTTTTAGCTTGGATTACTTTAATTGGATTCTCTGCATTAATCCCACCGGTAATTAATGTGATTTTACCACCAGTTGGTTTACTATTAATTGGTGCGGCAGCTTTTGGTGTGCGTTACTACTTAAAGAAAAAATACAATATTGTCGGCAGTTTGGCTTTACCTAAAGGCGAAGCTCCGAAAAAATAATTTTTAGATAACTCGAATGTTAATCGAATGAATGTAAAAATTCATCGGATAATGTTCGGGTTCTTTTTTGAATCTTCGTCTTTTTGTTTCATAACACTTGAAAATAATGAGTTTTCTTTAATATTCGGAAACGGATAGTTGACAGACAATCAGATTTTTGCTATTTTCTATAACAATACAAAAAAACAAATAATTTGAGGAGTGGTTACAGCAATGTCCAACTGGGAAAC
>DXBN01000229.1 GCA_019116505.1 Candidatus Enterococcus avicola
TTATCGACTGTCATGGGAACGGTTATTGGTGCGGGTGTCTTTTTCAAAGCAGCTGCTGTTGCGTCGCATACACAGTCAGCAGGGCTAGCATTATTTGCTTGGTTACTAGCCGGATTCTTAACGATTTGCGGGGGATTAACGGTTGCGGAACTGGCGACTGCCATTCCTAAAACCGGTGGCGCGACTCAATATATTGAGGCCACTTATGGTAAGTTACCCGCTTTTTTACTCGGTTGGGCACAATCAATCATTTATTTTCCAGCCAACATTGCGGCACTGAGTATTATATTTGCAACGCAATTGATTAACTTGTTTCATTTGGATGCAAATATACTTGTGCCAGCAGCGATTGTAACGGCGATTAGTGTGACTAGTATTAATTTGTTAGGTACACGTGTCGCCGCACGGGTACAGTCACTGACATTAGTAATCAAGTTGTTACCAATTTTTGCGATTGTTCTCTTTGGTTTATTTACAGCAGGTGACGTCAATGTTTCGTTAGTCAATTTAAAAACAGGGGACAATCAATCATGGTTAGTCGGTTTTAGTGGAGCACTTTTAGCAACGTTATTTGCCTACGACGGCTGGTTGAATGTTGGGAACGTTGCAGGGGAAATGAAAAATCCCGTGAAAGATCTTCCAAGAGCAATTATTTTAGGGTTAAGTTTTGTGACGCTGATTTATTGGTTGATTAATTTTGCATTCTTTAAATTTTTACCTGTAGAGCAGGTTTCCGGTAACTTAAATGCTGCTTCAGAAGTAGCAGTAATGTTATTTGGTAAAGCTGGCGGGAAAATTGTAACAATCGGTATTTTAATTTCCGTTTATGGAGCATTAAACGGGTATACAATGACTGGAATTCGGGTGCCTTATGCTTTAGCTTTACAAAATGACTTTCGCTTTAGTGCAATGCTGACCAAATTAACACGTCGGACTTATGTGCCACTAGTTGCGACACTTCTTCAACTGGGGATTGGTTGTGGGATGATTGTGATTGGTAGTTTTGACTTACTAACTGATATGCTTGTTTTCGTTATGTGGTTTTTTAGTCTACTAATCTTTTTAGCTGTTTTTATTTTAAGAAAAAAACATCCTGAATTAAAACGCCACTATAAAGTGCCACTATACCCATTAACACCTTTAATTGCGATTTTTGGTGGGCTCTTTATTTTGGTTATGACGACGATTACCCAGCCATATTTAGTTTTAGCTGGGATTGGACTGACCTTATTAGGCATTCCAGTTTATTATTTTGGAAAAAGTAAATAATGATAGTGAAACAGCCAGACGGATTTCAACCGACTGGCTGTTTTTTCCATCGATTAAAAAGTGAACTTTCCTATGCTATGATTCTTCCTTGAAGAAAAAAGAATTTATCGTAGGAGAATAAAAATGAATACAACGGAATTACTGATAGGATTGTGTCCAGTGATAGGTTGGGGATTTTTTCCAACTGTCTCATCAAAGATTGGCGGTCGACCAGTCCATCAAATTTTTGGAACAACTTTAGGTGCGTTTATTTTTGCTTTAATTGTGGCGGTAGCTACTAAAACGGCTATACCAACTGGCAGTGACTTAGTCTTATCGATTGTCTCAGGAATTGGTTGGGCCCTGGAGCAAATACTAACTTTCCAACCCTTTGCTTTGGTTGGTTCTTCAAAAGCGTTACCAGTGACAACTGCTTTTCAATTAATGGGCGCTTCATTATGGGGTGTTTTATTTTTAGGGAACTGGCCTTCAACTAGTGAACGAACTTTAGGTGGAATGGCATTGATTCTAATAATTATTGGTGTAACCTTAACTGTTTGGATGGAAAAAAGGAATCAAGAAAGCACGAATATTATGAAGAAGGCAATTTTGATTTTAGCATTAGGTGAGATTGGTTATTTAACGTATTCAGCGGCACCACAAGCAACAAATATTGATGGTATAACAGCTTTTTTACCACAAACGATGGGCATGCTATTTGTCGCATTGATTTATAGTGCGGTTGTTTCGTTAAAGGGACGTCGCGTTTTTACCGAGCGCGTTTCATACGGTAATATCGTTTCGGGATTTCTTTTTGCCTTTGCAGCATTAACCTATCTAATTTCTGCGCAACCAAACATGAATGGATTAGCCACGGGCTTTGTTTTATCTCAAGTCTGCGTTGTTGTAGGCACTTTAACTGGAATATACTTTTTAAAACAGCCAAAAACCAAAAAGGAAATGCATGTGACGATTGGTGGATTAGGATTGATTCTTTTTGCAGCAGCGTTAACGGTAATTGGATAAATAAGAACAAAAACGAATGTAGACAATCTGTCGGACGTTCGTTTTTTGATATAATGAATAAAAAGCTACAAGCAAAGGAGTGAGTATAGATGCTACAAAAATCAGTACCATTTAAAAGTATCTATATGAAAATTGATGCAGTTGAGATTGAAAAAATCCAAGTACCAAGCTTACCAGTCGGCTATTCTTATCGGTTTTATCAAGAAGGGAATCAAGAAAATTGGGCAAAGTTAGAAACACTTGTCGATGAATTTGCAACGATTGAAGCAGCACGCGAACGATTTGAATCGGAGTTTTTATCAAGCGGTGATCGCTATCAAGCTTTGGCCCAAAAATTTTCAATCGCTGAAAATATTTTGGATCAGCGTCAAGTCTTTATTGAAGCTCCGAACGGTGAAGTTGTCGCTACAGCCACGGCTTGGTTGGCAAATAAATTTGGGGAATATCAACCAATCTTACATTGGGTTAGTGTCCATCCTGATTACCAAGGTTTACAACTTGGTAAGAGTATCGTAGCCAAAGCGATGTCGCTATTTCCAAAATATGAACCGCAAAAAGATGTGATGTTACACACCCAAACGTGGAGCTATCCAGCGATTGTCTTATATCATAAATTGGGTTTTTATTTGTGTAAAACAGAAACGTTGCGCCCGAACGATAATGATTTTGATAACGGTTTGGCCGATGTGTTAAAAACAGTCATCAAAGAACCTGTATTTTCAAAATTAATCGCAGAAGCCCGATAAAAATGAAGACGAAATCTTTGTTTTTTAAAAATATATTGTGTACAGTAGAGTAAGAAGAGGCGATAGCGCTTTTTCTAAAAAAGAGAAACTAGGAGGAATTATCAATGAAGAAAGTCTATGAAACAAAAATCATCAATACTGGTGGCCGTGAAGGTGAAGTTCATTCTCCAGATCATAGTTTTGAGCACAAGGTAACCTCTCCAGGCAAGAAAGTTGAAAATGCAACAAACCCTGAACAATTATTCGCAGCAGCCTATAGTGCTTGTTTTAATGGGGCGTTGGAACTTGTAATGGATCAAGAAAAAGATGTTCATCCAAGTACAATTACTGCTCGCGTTAGTTTATATGCCGACGATGTAGAAGGATTCCATATTGGCGTTGTCTTAGAAGTTCATATCGATGGTGTTGACGAAGCGCGCGCATTAGAGCTTACGAAAAAAGCCGATCAAGTTTGTCCATATTCTAAAGCGTTAAGAAACAACGTAGAAGTAACATTCGAAATTGTTTAACATAAGTACTAAATAGCTCGTTTCATGGTCAAGGATAGAGAAATGAGGGAGACTAGATGAAGAAAAAGGTTAAAGGTGAGACTAGTCCACCGATTGTGACTTTAGCTGAAGATGTTGATCGTTTTGAACGTGGAAACTTAAGTGATCCTTATTACCAAGGTAGTTGGAAAACGACACTTGGAATCATCGTATTTTTAGTTGCCGCTTATTTTATCTATCTGACTTTTTTTAAATAGTAAGTCAAAAGAAGACGCACAAAGTCGATATTTTTTATCGTTTTTGTGCGTCTTTATTAGATGATTAAAATGAAGAGTTTTCGCCTTCTAAGAAAGCTAATTCTTCTGGTGTCGATACACGTCCTAAAGCTTTATTTCGATGTGGATAACGACCGAATTGCTCTAAAATGACGAGATGCAATTTTTCAAAATGTAGTTGGTTTTCAAGGCCTGGTTGGCTAAATAAGCGGACAGCCTCTTGATGAATCACGAGTGATTCGCTATGCATAAATGGCAAATATAAAAAGCCTTTTTCAGTAGTCGTCAAATCGGATAAATCAGCTTGTTTAATGGCTTCTTGTGCTAAAGCCAATGCCATACTATCACAAGCAAATGCGCCTGGAGTATCGCGATACATATTCCGCGAAAATTGATCGAGAATTAAAATTTCTGCTAAGCGACCGTGAATATTTTCACGCCACGTATAGAGTTCACCTTGTGCAGCTTGCTGATGAATTTCTGCGAAGCGTTCACGCAATTGATTGTCTAATGCTTCCGTACTTTTAAACCAATTTTCTTCAGGTATTTCTTTAAACCAATAGTCTAAAATCGTTTGTGGAATCATATGCTTACACTCCTTTTCATTAGTTTATCGATTATTAGATAAAAAGGCAAAATAAAAAAAGCTAGCTTTTTTGAAATGAACTTGGTATAGTAGCAGAAACGTCCATTAATATAAATGGCTTTACTTCCAGTAAGTCTTAAATTCCCTGTCTAGAAAGTCGATGGTTGCTGAAAATCGAACACAATTTACTGACTGAATTACAAAGTATCGTATACAATTAAATCAATTAACATTGAGGAAAACAGGAAAACTGTTTTTAAATTAAGGTGGTACCACGAAATGATATTCGTCCTTAGCTAGCAACCCTAGCTAAGGACTTTTTTATTTAGGTTATTTTTACGACTTAATCAAGGTTATTTTTACAACGTTCTGATACGAGAGTTAAGGAAGGTTTCGACATTATTTTTGGGAGAAAAAGGGAGAGAACCGTAGTGAGTTGTGGGGGAGTCATTCGTTATCGTTTCTTTTGGAATTTATTATAAATTACGAATAAAAATCCAAAGGAGAATTAGAAATGAAACAAAAAAATCAACCAAGTGTGTTAGAAGCGAGTCTTGTTTTAACAGTCATTATTGCGAGTATTGCTTTAGGAGTTATCGTGATGAAAGTCTCACCAAGCATCGCGATTTTAGCGTCAATTGCGATTGTAATGGTTTATGCAGTGATTAAAAGGGTGCCGTTTGATCAAATCAATCGAGGTATTGTTCAAGGAATAAAACCAGGAATTATTCCGATTTTTATATTTTTATTAATTGGTGCGTTGATTGCCGTCTGGATTCAAGCGGGGATCATTCCAACTTTGATGGTTTACGGTTTTAAATTAATTAGTGTCAAATGGTTTGTACCCTCAATCTTTATCGTCTGCGCGATTGTTGGGAGTGCAGTTGGAAGTGCTTTTACCGTAATGTCGACCGTCGGGATTGCCTTTTTTGGGATTGGTACGACCCTTGGGATTCATCCCCCTTTACTTGTCGGAGCGATTGCTTCTGGAGCTATTTTTGGCGATAAGATGTCGCCGCTTTCTGAATCAACTAATCTAGCGGCAGCGATTGCCGAGGTGGATTTATTTAAACATATTCAAAACATGTTGTGGTCTACGATTCCAGCTTTTATTGTTTCACTAATTTTATTTTCAGTTTTAGGCGTCTCTGAAACGTCTGCGCCATTATCGGAAATCAATGAAGTTGTTCACGTGTTAGAAAGTAATTTTAGCGTTTCTCTATGGGCCTTTATCCCAATTTTATTTATGTTTTTCTGTGCTTGGAAAAAGATCCCAGCTATCTTAACGATTTTATTGAACGTTGGGATTGCGATTTTATTTATTATTGTTCAATCACCCGAAACACCCATTACGCAAATCGCAACTTTTGTTGAATCAGGATTTTTTTCAACGACAGGTAATCAACAAATTGACTTATTGCTTTCACGTGGTGGCTTGGCTAGTATGATGCCGACTGTTTCTTTAATTATTTTAACCCTGTCATTAGGTGGCCTATTGATGGAAACCAACTTGATTTCGACCGTGATGGGTGTGGTTGCCACGAAAATTAAATCAGGTTCTGGCACAATTGTCGCGAGTTTATTAACATCAATTGGGATTAACTTTTTTATTGGTGAGCAATTTTTATCGGTGATTTTACCGGGAAATGCATTTAAAGAAGTTTACCGTGAAAAGAAAATTGATTTAGTTGTTTTAAGTCGTGTGTTGGAAGATGGGGGAACGGTCATTAATTACTTAATCCCTTGGGGAATTGCCGGAAGTTTTGTTGCCAGTACTTTTGGTGTTCCGACACTAACGTATTTCCCATTTGTCTTTTTTAGTTTGTTGTCGCCAGTCTTTTCGATGCTAAGTGCGATTACAGGAATTGGCGTCACTTACCTTGATCAAAGAGTCGAGAAGAAAAAATTTTTTAGTATCAAATAGCTTATGAGAGAAATCACTGTATCGAGTGGCTTCTTTTTTGTATCTTAAAATGAAACTTTTACTACTGAAAGTTAACAAAGACTCCTTTGATGTTTCAAGTGAAAAACTTTATAATGAAGAAAAATAGGATGTGAGCAGATGAAAATTGGTCGGATTGTTAGCGAAAAGCGTAAAGAAAGAGGTATGACTCAACAAGAATTAGCTGATTTCATTGGTGTTTCTAAGGCATCGGTTTCAAAATGGGAAAATGATTTAACCTATCCGGATATTACTCTTTTACCACTATTAGCGGCTTTTTTTGATATTACTTTAGATCAGTTATTGGACTACCATTCACAATTGACGGCAGATGAGATTAAGCGGATTTATCAGCTATTACAAAACAATTTAGTGAATAAAAGTGGTGAGGAAGTCTTGCATGAACTTCGCCGGTTTGTTCGTCGTTACTACTCGTGCTATCCATTTATTTTACAAATGGGTTTGTTTATTTTGAATCATTATGATTATTTTCCAAGTGTTTCAGACCAAGAAAAAGCAGATGTCTATATTGATGAAGCGAGACATTTATTTTTACATGTTAAGAAAAATACAAAAGATGCGTATTTAATTAATCAAGCAACCAATTACGAAGCGTATACTTTGTTGGCTCTAAAACGACCAGATGAAGTATTAACACTACTGGGACAACACGTACCGGCTTATTTTCCAACTGAAAGTTTAATAGCGAATGCTTTTCAGCAAAAGGGAGAGCTAGATAGGGGTGTTGCAACACTTCAAAGTGCGATTGCTCAATATTTGTATGTGATGATGAGCGGCTTTACTAATTATTTACAACTGTTATTAAACGACTTTGAAAAATTTAAAACAACCTATCATCGTGGAAAAGTTGTAGCCGATACGTTTGATTTAAGTCATCTTCACCCGATTATTTGGGTGAATTTCCAATTGTCCGCAGCAGTTGGTTTTGCACAATTTGAACAGCGAGACAAAGTGGAGGAGATTCTAACGGATTTTTCCCATGTTGTAGCGAAGTTAAGCTTACCGGTAGAGCTACATGGCGATGCATATTTTGATCAAATCGAATCATGGCTGGCACAACTCGAACTAGGCCAACAACTCCCGAGAAAATCTGAGAACCTTCAAGAAGAGTTATTTGCAATTGTTTTGGAGCATCCAGTTTTTATTCCTTACCACAATGAACCGTTTTACAAAAAAATTGAAACACTAAAGGAGCATTTAAATGAATAACACACAATTTTTCCTAGACAATTTACCCTTATTTATTCCATTAATCATTTTAGAACTGGCACTGTTGATTACAGCAGTTAGGCATGTTTTAAAGCATCCGAACTATCGCTTTGGTAACAAGGCCTTCTGGTTAGTAATTGTGATTGTGTTCCAAATCATTGGTCCAGTTATTTATTTTGTAATTGGTCGAGGTGAGTCAGAGTGAATGTTTTGGAGATCAAAGAAGTTTCAAAACAGTTCGGGACTAAAAAAGTCCTGAATCAGCTTTCTTTTTCGATTCCTAAAGGCTCTATTTTTGGCTTTGTCGGAGAAAATGGTGCGGGGAAGACGACTTTGATGAAACTCATTTTAGGTCTGGATAACCTGACTGCTGGTGAAATTTACATTAATGGACAGCAAGTGCATTTTGGCGAAACAAAAACGAATCAAATGACCGGCTATTTACCGGATGTTCCAGAATTTTATGATTATATGAATAGCACGGAATATTTAATGCTATGTGCTGAAATTACCAAGATTGATAAAAAACAACGGCGAACACGTGTAGAGGAAATGTTGGAATTAGTTGGTTTAGCAAATAATGACCGGAGGATTAAAGGTTATTCACGCGGGATGAAGCAACGTCTCGGCATTGCCCAAGCGCTGTTAAATGAACCAGAATTTTTAATTTGTGATGAGCCCACGTCAGCTCTTGATCCGAGTGGACGCAATGAATTTCTTGATTTATTGGCGTCATTACGAGGTCGGGTGACGGTTTTATTTTCAACGCATATCTTAAGTGATGTTGAGCGTATTTGTGATCGAGTTGGGATTTTACATCATGGCCAGTTACAAGTTATCGGCACATTAGAAGAATTAAAAGAACGATACGCTCAAGCACAAATTGAAATTATTTTTGAAAATAATGAAGCCGCGCAACGTTTTATTAGTCAAGAGTCGAATGCAGTACTATCTTCAGATGAGGGACAAGTCTTTATACGTTATCAAGATTCTTATCAGGCTGCTTTTGCTCGCTTAATTCGACAACTAGATGAACAGCAGTTAACAGCTAAAAGTCTGCGACATATTGCACCTTCATTGGAACAAATTTATTTGGAGGTGACGAAATGAGGATTTTTACAGCTTATTTAAAAAAAGAGTTACTCGAAGCTTGGCGCACGAAAAAAATATTTTTATTATTCATTATTTTTACGATATTCGGTATCATGAATCCTTTAGTTGCAAAGCTCACGCCTGAAATTCTAAAAATGAGTTTTGGCGATTCGTTTTCTATTACAGAGCCAACTTCAATCGATTCATGGATGCAATTTTATAAAAATATGAATCAAATGGGTATTTATCTGTTTGCGATTATTTTTAGTGGTAGTGTCAATCAAGAGATTTCCAAAGGAACATTGATCCCCTTAGTGACAAAAGGTTTGAAACGGCCGATACTTATTTTAAGTAAGGCTATAATTATTTATTTACAGTGGTTAATGAGTATTTTTCTGTCGTTTGGAATTACGTATGCGTATACTTTGTATTACTTTCCAGATGATAAGAGTGCCTATCCATGGCTCGCACTACTACCGTTACTAATTTTCGGCTGCTTTTTAACCTGTTTAATTGTATTTTCTTCAACGTTAACCAAAAATCAATTTGAAGCGTTACTTGTTTTAATTGCCGTAATTGTTATAGGATACTTGGCAAATTTATTTGAAGTCGTTAAGGATTGGAATCCAATCTCATTAGTTGGGGAGAATATGTCGATTTTAATTGATCGAAGTGTATTTGTCGATTTGGTCCCAAGTATGTTAATTAGTTTGTTGCTTTCAATCATTTTAATATTCAGTAGTATGCTATTAATTAAAAATAAAAAACTTTAAAAATGTCAAAAAGACTAGTATTTATAAAAAAATCCTGTAAAATAGATAATAAGAAAACGTTTACAGTTAAAGGTAAGCAAAATTAAATACAAAGATAAAGCCTAAAGAAAGAAAAACAGGAACTTTCTTTAGGCTTTTTGAGCATTTTTATTGAGTAAGTTAAAAAAATACAGTACAATTATCTCGAATTCGAAATAAATTAAACGAAGGAGCGATCATCAAATGAATCGACAAGATAAGAGTTTACAGGCGTTAATCGCTATCTTACGAACAAGTGGTGCACTTGAGAATATGGTTCGTAAAGATGTTAGTTGCTATAACTTGAACTTAACAGAGTTTTCAGTCCTAGAATTACTTTACCACAAAGGGAGTCAAACAATCCAAACAATTAAAAATAAAATTTTGATTGCAAGCAGTAGTACGACGTATGTAATTGACCAATTAGTTAAAAAAGGTTATGTAAAACGTGAGCTTTGTCAGGCAGATAAGCGTGTGACTTATGCTGAGATTACAGAAGAAGGAAAGAAACTAATGAGTGATATTTTTCCAAAACATGCGAGTCGTATCGAAAATAATTTTGAAAATTTAACAGAAGAAGAATTAGTTCAACTAAAAAATTTACTTAGAAAAGTAACCCAAGAAAAAAAGGAGATTGAATAATGTGAAGCAAGAGCAACTACCATTAGGAATTCATCATGTAACAGCTATTACAAGTGATGTTGTAAAAAACTATGAATTCTTTACGAATATTTTAGGCATGCGGCTACTTAAAAAAAGTGTCAATCAAGACGACATTCATACGTACCATACTTATTACGGGGATGACGAAGGCACACCAGGGACAGCGATGACGTTCTTTGATTTTCCCAATATTCCAAAAGGGATTAAAGGAAACAATGCGATTACCCGTACCAGTTTCCGTGTACCAAATGATGCCAGTTTAGTTTATTACAAAAAACGTTTTGAAGAGTTTGGTGTGACTCATGGTGAAATTACGGAAGAATTTGGAGTAAAAGTGTTACATTTTTCTGATTTTGATGATCAAAATTATCAATTAATTTCAGATGAAAATAATCACGGTATGCGTCCGGGAATCCCGTGGAAAAAAGGCCCGGTACCAACTGAGTTTGCTATTTACGGGTTAGGTCCTGTTGAAATTACGATTAGTTACTTTAAGGACTTTAAAGAAATTTTTGAAGCGTTGTTTACTTTTAAAGAAATTGCACAAGAGGGTAATCGTTACTTGTTAGAAGTTGGCGAAGGTGGAAATGGAGCACAAGTCATTTTAGTCGAAGATAAAGAAACACCAAATGGTCGTGAGGGTTATGGTGAAGTCCATCATTTTGCTCTTCGTGTGAAAGATACTGAAGCAATCTATGCTTGGAAAGAACAGTTAGATCGCGCTGGTTTTGGCAATTCCGGCCACGTTGAGCGTTTTTACTTTGAATCATTGTATGTCAGAATTGGACATGTTTTAGTTGAATTTGCAACGGATGCTCCAGGATTTATGGCAGATGAACCATATGAAACATTAGGAGAGAGTTTAGCTTTACCACCATTCTTAGAACCAAACCGTGCATACATTGAAAGCCAAGTTAAACCTTTCAATACGAAACGTGAGGCTTAATGATGAAAGTTATTTCTTCCAATCAATTAACACAACAAGAAAACTATAAATTATTAATTGGTTCGATTATTCCTCGTCCAGTGGCTGTTGTTACTTCCGAGTCTTCAGAAGGGGCTTTAAATATTGCACCTTTTAGTTTCTTTAACATTGTTAGTTCTGCTCCTGCAATGGTTTCAATTTCTTTTCAACGTAAAAATGGACAAGAAAAAGATACTGCTAGAAACTTACGTGAAAAAGGCGAAGGAGTGATTCATATTTTAGATGAAGCCAATGTCGTCGAAGCCAATCAAACAGCAGTGACACTTGGACCTCATGAGAGTGAATTAACGGTAGCTGATTTTACCTTGGTCCCTTCAAAAAGTGTAAAAACGCCCGCTTTAAAAGAAGCGAAGGTTCGTTTTGAAGTGACGGTTCATCAGCAAATTGAAATTAAAAAAGGCGAGACGGTTACGGCGGATCTCTTCATTTTAAATATTGAGAATTATGTGATTGATGAAGAAGTCTATGAAGAAGGTAAAATTAATCCCCGTAAATTGGCACCCGTTAGCCGCTTAGCAGGACATGATTACAGTAAACTAGGTGAGATCTTTACTATTATTCGCCCAGATTAAAAAATATTTTTATCTTCCCGTGTAGCAATTAAAAAGTTCATATGAGCAAAAAGAGAATGGTGACGAATGTCATCGTTCTTTTTTGCTGTTCTTGATGGCTATCAAGTTCAATTCTTTTCGTATCGACTATAGTAAAGATAAGAAAAGGAAAGAAGGGGTTAAGAATGAAACTTCAACGTTTTATTAAAAAGTATTTAAATGGCATTATTATCGCAAGTGGTGTGTTAGTCACTATTGGATTGTTAAGTGAATATATTTTTCATCAAGAATTAGTAGCTGTAAGCACAATGATTATCGCTTCGATTATCGGGGCTTTCCCGATTATGGTTCAAGCCTTTCAAAGTTTGAAAAATAAAGTAATTAGTATCGAGTTACTCGTCTCAATTGCCGTCATTGGTGCATTTTTTATTCAGGAATATCATGAATCAGCCATTGTTACTTTCTTATTTTTATTTGGTGCTTATTTAGAAAGAAGAACGATTCAAAAAACGCGTGATTCGGTCAAAAGTTTAATTGCGATGGCACCTACAACAGCTTTAATCCTTGATGATAATGGTGAAACAGAAGAAGTTGAAATTGACTTTGTCGATGAAGGCGATCGTTTACTTGTTAAAACCGGGGCCCAAGTGCCAGTCGATGGCTTTGTACTTTTTGGTGAAGGGTTTATTGATGAAGCAAGCGTGACCGGAGAATCTTTTCCAGTGAAGAAGAAACTAGGAGATAAAGTATTTGCTGGCACGATTTTAACCAATGGCACATTACAAATTGAAGCCGAAAAAGTTGGCGAAGATACGACTTTTGGAAAAATTATTGAATTAGTTGAAGAAGCACAAGATAGCAAATCAGCCATGGAAAAGTTTATTAATAAATTCTCAAAATACTATACGCCGGCTGTGATTATTTTTGCACTCGTAACCTATTTATTTACACGTGATATTCGTTTAGCAATTACCGTCTTAGTACTTGGTTGTCCAGGAGCGCTTGTGATTGGTGTCCCTGTTTCTAACGTGACAGGAATTGGTAATGGCGCGAAAAATGGGGTCTTAATCAAAGGTGGCGAAGTTCTAGACCGAATGAATCAAGTCGATACGATGGTCTTTGATAAAACAGGCACGTTAACCGAAGGAAAAATGGCTGTGACAACGTTCAGTGTCGTAGGACAAGAAGATCCGTTAGGGAAAGCTTATTTAGCCGCCATCGAGAAAGAATCCGATCATCCGTTGGCACAAGCGATTGTTAGTTATTTAGGAGAAACAAAAAGCTTTATGGTAGAGCAATCACGGACGGTTGAAGGTCGAGGTATTCAAGGGATTGTTGATAAAAAAGAAGTTTTAATAGGAAATGAACGATTATTAAAAGAAAAAGAGGTTGCAATTTCTCATTCAGAAGCTAAAAAAATTGATGCGATTAAATCACAAGGAAATTCAATTGTTTTAGTAGCAATAGAAGGCAAGTTACAGTTTATTATTGGGGTCTCAGATGTAATTCGACCAGAAGCAAAAGAAGCTTTGGCACGTCTTCGTAAGATGGGAATTAAACGATTCGTTATGCTGACAGGGGATCATACAGTGACTGCTCAAGCTGTTGCAAAACAATTAGGAATTGATGAAGTTCATGCCGAATTATTACCGGAAGACAAAGTTCGGGAAGTTCAAAAGCTAAAAGACACAGGTCATGTCGTAGCCTTTATTGGTGATGGTATTAATGATTCACCATCGATTGCTTTAGCAGACATCGGGATTGCGATGGGATCTGGAACAGATGTGGCTGTAGAAACATCCGATATTGTTCTGATGCGTTCAAGCTTTGAAGAGTTGGTCCATGCTTACGGCTTAACCAAAGCAACAATTAGAAATATGCGCCAAAATATTTTAATTGCCTTAGCGACCGTAGCCTTTTTATTTATCGGTTTATTCGCAGGATTCATCTATATGGCTTCTGGAATGTTTGTTCATGAGGCATCGATATTAATTGTCATCTTTAATGGTTTACGCTTAGTTAAATACAATCAAAAATAAAAACGAGGTGCTTTTTGGATGAACCAAGAAGCACCTCATTTATTTATCGAGAGTTCTTTATGGAAAAGCTGGATCGGTGTTACGAACGATTCGAATGAATTCAAATTCTTCTTCCCACATTACGCCATCAGAAAGATGGTAAGCCGTTATGTAAGCATCGTCAGAATCATCAAAGTCGTAAGAGATATCTACCCAATTATTTTTTAATGGTTTGACACTATAGGTACCGGTACGAGCTTCGCCAAGACCTTGAGAGAAGAGTTCAAATGTGCCATCAGGATTGTAATTCCAGGTGTTATGGAATTCTGTGCCTTCAGTGATTGTCCAAGTACCTAAAACGTTTCGAGAAAAATCAACAGCGTCTGTTTGATAATCTTCCTGATAAGCACCAGAATTAACGACACTTGTTAAATCAGTTGCACGAGTGAATTGGCCTAAATAACCAAAGCCCATTTTAGATGAATCGCCATTGAAGTTTGCAATAAAGTAAGTGCCAATACCACCAATGTTTTCGTTAAAGCCATAAAGTTTAATCATTTTTGTTTGATCAAAATCGGCACCAACAGTAAAGGTTCCAGAGCTGTTAATTGCCCCTTCAAGTTCCCAATTACCAGTGCGATCAATCGTTAATGTTTGATTGTCTTGCTCCCATGTTCCGACAAGATTTGCACGGTCGTCAACAGGGATTGGTTTTTCAGAACTTGGTTTGGTAGTTGATTCTTCGACAGTTGAAGTTGATGATGGCTTGGTCGTTGTTGTTTCAGTAGTCATGGAAGATGATTCAGTAGCGGTCGATGATTCAGTTGGTGGAGTGGGTGCGGGATGGGAACAAGCGCTAAAAACGAATAAGACAAGTAATAATGAAAGCTTTTTCATTTTGACCATCTCCTTTAACCTATTATAAACCTTTTCTTTCCTAATCAAAAACAATATGGTATAACAGTTAAGGATACTTTAAGGAGGAGTTTTATTGGAAAAGGAACAAATGAAACAACGAATTCAAGATACGATTTATGTAACGATTGGCGCGTTTATTTTAGCTTTAGCCGTTAACATTGTTTATTTACCAAACCAAATCGTGGCCGGTGGTGCCAGTGGCTTGAGCATAGTCTTAAATGATTTATTTGGTTGGGATGTGGCCATGACGCTTTACGCGATTAACGTGCCACTACTTGCTTTATGTTTCTTACTACTGGGCAAAGAAGTCGGTTTAAAAACGATTTATGGTAGTTTGGTTAATCCTTTTTTTATTTGGATGACAGCAAGTGTGCCACCGTTAACAAATAACATTTTTCTAGCAGCACTTTATGGCGGAATTTTAACCGGAGTTGGTTTAGGTTTGGTTTTTCGTGGGAATGCTTCAACGGGTGGTTCAGCGATTGTTACACAAATTGTCCATAAGTTTACCAATATGTCTTTAGGTGTAGCTGTTTTTGTAGTCGACGGGATTATCATAGCAACTGCATTATTTGCTTTTCCAAAAGATACCGTTTTATTTTCAGTCATTAGTCTGTTTATTATTGGACGAGTAGTCGACCGGATTCAAGTCGGAATGTCCCGTTCAAAAAATTTATTCATTATTTCAAAAAAATACGAAGACATTCATCAACTATTCATCAAAGAATTGGATAAAGGGGTTACGTTAGTTCCAATTGAGGGCGGTTATACAAATGAACCGGGTAAACTAATCATGGCAGTCATTCCTGAAAGTGATTTTGTTCAAGTCAAAGAAGCAATCTTAGCAATTGATGAAGCAGCCTTTTTTGTTAGCTTAGAGGCGAGTGAAGTGAATGGTCGTGGTTTTAGTTTAAAACGAATTATGGAAGATTATAGTGTCGACGTCTAATACAAAAAGAAGAAGCCCAATTGGACTTCTTCTTTTTTATTTTAATTACTCTTCTTCTTTAGGTAGATGATTGTCAAGATCGGTACGAACAACTAAAACATCGCACGGAGCATGGCGAATGACATATTCAGAAACGGAACCAATAAATAGGCGTTCCACGGCATTCAAACCAGTTGCACCTAATAGGATTAAATCAATGTTGTATTCATCAGGAATGTATTTTGCAATGACCGTTTTTGGAGATCCGTATTCAATTAAGGTTTTAATCTTATCAACGCCTTCTTTTTGAGCCGTTTCTTCGTATTCCTTAAGTGAGTTTTTGGCCATGTCTGTTGCTTGTTCAGCCAGCATTGTATCAAAGGAGGTCATTGTTTGAAAGGCACGGGCGTCAATTACATGTAGTAGTAATAACTCCGCCTGATTTCGTTTTGCAACGTTTAATGCTTTTTTAAAAGCTAATTCCGCCTCTTGAGAACCATCGACGGCAACCATAATTCGATTATACTGTTGTAACATAAGAACCACATCCTTTTCATCCTTTTCTTTATTGTAAACCTTTTCAGATGAAATGCCAAATAACTAGACAATAATTATTTTATTTTTTTTGAAAATTGGTAACTAAAAGTCGCCGAAGCGAGCATCATGACAGCTAAGAAATAAAGTGTCATTTCCTTGTCAGCAAAAGGAATTAGTAAAAATGCGGTAATTCCTAAACCGAGAAAAATCATACTATATACTTGTAAAAATTGTTTGTTAGCAAGACTGTCATCTGCCAGTAGTGTCAGAAAAATCACTTGTTTTTTAAACAATAAAAAGCTAAAAACTAAAAGAACGAGACCAATTAATATTAAAATTCCTAAAATCATTATTTATATTCCTTTCAAAATGTAGTAACTTTAGTATAGAAGATGAATGGATGGGAATCAAATATTTCCTAATCATTTTGAAAGCTATGTTTTAAAAATATGATTAAGGATGATTGAAAGGTAAGTGAAGAAATGAAAGTATTTGGACAATTTGAAAAAATCATTAAATTATCTGTTGATATAATGATTGGGATCTTGGTATTAGCTGTTTCAATTGCGATGGGCGAAGGTGTTTTTAAAATTACACAACATGTACTAATGATTAATTTAAAAGGGGACCCCAATTATGTTATTGAGCAGATGACGACCATTTTTATCTTTTTAGAAATTATTTTAATGCTGTTACGTTATATTAAAGAAGGTCATCATATCCCAGTGCGCTATCTTGTATTAATTAGTATGACTGCTATTTTAAGAGAATTGCTATTAGAACATGGCGGAGGAATTGAAACAGTTTACTTATCAATTGCGATTTTAATTTTAGTGGCAGTATTATTCATGTTCGAAAAAATGACTTCATTCACCTCGATCCATTCAGAAAAAGATGAGAAAATCTAGGTTGTTTTTGAAGCGCTCAGGTTCGAGAAATAAGTAAAATGACCGAAAAAATGGTTTTTTCATTTTTCTCGGTTATGCTTATTTCCGAGAACATGCTTCACAAACACCGAAAAATCTAGGTTGTTTTTGAAATGCTCAGATTTTATAAAAAAGAACGATGGAAGACGTAAAAGCAGTCATCTTATCGTTCTTTTTTTTCTATCTAAATAGCGTTTGGAATATAAAAAACCTCTCATTTTCATGAGAGGTTCATTTGAAAAAAGATGGGTTTTCCGTCAATGCCGTTTCTTGTCCCGGAGTATTGATCCCGCAAGTTATAGCAGGTGGGTTCCACGGTCAAAGCATTGAACTACCAAGTGAAAAGGCATGTTACTAACTTGAACACCGGACGGATCCCAATATATCAATAAAAATGTTCGGTCAACACTAAAGAGGGATAACTCGCACATTACAGATTTCCCACTTACATAATATCATAGGAAACAAAAACACGCAACCGCGACCCTCTAATTTTGGAAGCGTTATACTTGTTTATTTCTTTTTCCATTCATTAATCTGATTTAGACGAAAAGCGAGTGCTTGTTCATACTTACCGGTAGCTTTTGGTAAATAATAACGAGCATGTTTTAGTTTATCAGGTAAGTACTGTTGCTTAACCCAAGCATTCTCAAAATCGTGTGGATATTGGTAACCAATGCCACGTCCTAGATTTTTTGCACCTTGATAATGACTATCTTGCAGGTGACTTGGTACGAAACCAGCATGTCCTTTGCGAATATCGGCTAAAGCTGCATCAATGCTGATAACGGCGGTATTTGATTTTGGCGATAGACATAAATCAATGACCGTTTCTGCTAAAGGAATCCTTGC
>DXBN01000230.1 GCA_019116505.1 Candidatus Enterococcus avicola
CACAGTAAAGCATGGGACGCTACGAGCATTACAAGAGTTTGCTGACAAGCATAACGTTGAGGTGCGCAGGGAAGGGGGAAGTAAAGCTCTGCGCATGTACCGTCCGGACGGGAAATGGCGTACGGTCGTCGATTTCAAAACTAACAGCGTTCCCCAGGGCGTCCGTGACCGGGCATTCGAAGAATGGGAGCAGATCATCATAGATAATGCATTGCTTCTCAATGCGGATTAAACTTCCCCAAATTATGGCTGTTTGCTCACCGAGCATCGCTCAAAGAAGCACGATTCTTCAAACATATAGATAGTGATAGTGCCACAACTTCTGGCTCTAACGGGCTGGGGAGGCGGCGCTTTGTTGCTAAATGATCTGGTTTAAAATGGATATGAAAAAAGAAACGATTTTTTCCGAAGTAGAAACGGCTAACAGCAAGCAACTGGCTGTGTTGAAAGCTAATTTCCCACAGTGTTTTGATAAAAACGGAGCCTTCATTCAAGAAAAATTGCTTGAGATTATTAGAGCATCGGAGGTTGAACTCTCTAAAGAATCATACAGTTTAAACTGGCTGGGTAAATCTTATGCCCGTTTGTTGGCCAATCTACCACCGAAAACGTTGTTGGCAGAAGATAAAACACATAACCAACAAGAAGAGAACAAGAACAGTCAAAACCTGTTAATCAAAGGGGATAACCTCGAAGTATTGAAGCATATGGTTAATGCTTATGCTGAAAAGGTGAATATGATTTACATTGACCCACCATACAATACGGGTAAAGATGGATTCGTCTATAACGATGATCGCAAGTTTACACCAGAACAGCTTTCTGAACTGGCAGGTATCGAGCTTGATGAGGCTAACCGCATACTTGAATTTACCACCAAGGGTTCAAGCAGTCATAGTGCATGGCTGACATTCATTTATCCTCGTCTTTATATTGCACGTGAACTTTTAAAAGAGGATGGAGTAATATTCATCTCCATAGACGATAACGAAGATAAACAGTTGGGATTATTATGCGACGAAGTATTTGGGCAAGGTAATTTTGTTGCAAAACTCCCTACAATCATGAATCTCAAAGGCAATCATGATAACTTTGGCTTTTCAGATACGCATGAATATATATATGTATACGCTAAAAACAAAGATGTTTGTAGTTTGGGGCAATTCGATATTGATGAAAGTGAAGTTGAAAAAGAGTGGGATGAAGATGAATATGGGCTATTTAAAAGAGCTGATACATTAAAGCGTACTGGCCAAGATGCTTCTAGAAAATCAAGACCAAAAGGTTGGTTTCCGGTATTCATCAATTCAGAAAATAAGGTTTATGTAACAGATGATGATAAACCTCTTAACGAAGATGACTATGTACTTTACCCAGTAAGCCCTACGGGTGAAGAGCTTTCATGGTCGTGGGGAAAGAAAAAAATAAATGATGAGTTTTATAATCTAATAGTAATAGATATAAAAGATGGTAAAAATATCTATAAAAAACAGCGGCCTGCTCTTGGAGAGCTACCAACTAAAAAGCCAAAATCAATTTGGTATAAACCTGAATATAGTACAAGCACGGCGACAACTGAGCTTAAAAATCTTTTAGGTGCAAAATTATTTGAAGGACCAAAACCTGTTCCTCTTATAACCGATCTTGTAAAAATAGGAACAAAAAAGGATTCATTAGTTCTTGACTTTTTTGCTGGCTCTGGTACGACAGCAGAAGCTGTTGCATATTTAAATGAAAAAGATTCAGGCTGTAGGAATTTTATATGCATACAAAAAGATGAAGTTATAAATAAAACAAAGAATGCCTATTCTCTTGGCTATAGATCTATTTTTGAAATAACAAAAAAAAGGATACAGGAGGCATTTAAAAAAAGCACAACCACAAGTGATAATGCGGCTAAAATAGGTTTCAAAGTGATTCATACTATTGATGACTTTAGAGCAAAAGTTGAGTCTGAACTTACGCTCACTAATCATACATTCTTTGATGATGCGGTATTAACGCCTGAACAGTATGATGCCCTATTGACTACATGGTGTGTATATGATGGTAGCTTGTTAACAACACCTATTGAAGATGTTGATCTTAGTGGCTATACAGCACACTTTTGCAATGGCCGTCTGTATTTGATTGCACCTAATTTTACTAGCGAAGCATTGAAAGCGTTGCTCCAAAAGCTGGATTCAGATGAAGATTTTGCCCCAAACAAAGTCGTGTTTTATGGTTGTAACTTTGAAAGTGCAAAACAAAGAGAGCTTAATGAGGCGCTAAAAAGTTATGCTAACAAAAAATCTATTGAGTTAGATTTAGTGGTAAGGAACTAATCATGTCAAAAGGGTTCACATTCGAAAAGAACTTACCGCATCAGAAAGCAGGTGTCGATGCGGTGATGAACGTTTTTGTTTCCGCGACATCTCATCAGGAGGATAATGTTTCTATTCGCCTGTTAGTTAATCCAGAATTACGGCTTACTGAACAGCAATACTATAAAAATATAAAAAAAGTTCAGGAACTCAATGGTATTGAACATGTAAAAAATAATTACGATGCTGGAAGCAACGTAATCGATGTTTCTATGGAGACAGGTACAGGTAAAACGTATACCTACACTAAAACAATTTTTGATCTGAACAAATCATTTGGCATTAATAAGTTTATCATTATTGTTCCCACTCTATCGATCAAAGCTGGAACAGTGAACTTTTTGAAAAGCGATGCGTTAAAAGAACACTTTAGAGATGATTATGAGCGTGAAATAAAGACTTACGTTGTTGAAAGTCAGAAAAATGCCGGTAAAAGCACAAAATCGTATATGCCTCAAGCTATACATGATTTTGTTGAAGCTAGTAATTTCAATAAGAAATATATACACGTTCTTGTTATTAACACGGGAATGATTCACTCTAAGAATTTAAATTCCACTTATGATGTTGGCTTGCTTGACAATCATTTTGATTCTCCCTTTTCAGCTCTTGGTGCGGTAAAACCATTCATTATCATTGATGAACCACATAAATTTCCTACTGGTAAAAAGACATGGGAAAATATAGAGAAGTTTAATGCTCAATATATTATCCGCTACGGTGCGACCTTTAGTGAAGGCTATAAGAATTTAGTTTATCGACTTACAGCTGTGGATGCATTTAATGAAGACCTTGTTAAAGGTATTGATGCGTACATTGAGGATATTGTTGGTGATGGTGACGCCAACCTAAAGTTCATTAAATCTGATGGGGAAGAAGTTACATTTGAGCTAAATGAAAATAACAAGAAAACTTTATTTAAGTTAACAAAAGGTGAATCTCTATCTAAGACACATAGTGCTATTCACGATTTAACTCTTGATGCCTTAGGCAAGAATACAGTAGTGTTGAGTAATGGTATTGAGCTAAAAATTGGTTGCTCAATAAACCCCTATTCTTACGATCAGACACTTGCTGACAGCATGATGAGGAAAGCTATCAAAGAACACTTTAAGTTAGAAAAAGAGTTTCTGACACAAAGGCCACGCATAAAGCCTCTTACTCTTTTCTTTATTGATGATATTGAAGGTTATCGTGACGGTAATAATATTGCCGGAAGTTTGAAAGCTAAGTTCGAAGAATATGTTTTGGCAGAAGCTAATGAACTGTTAAAAATAGAAAAAGATGAGTTTTATAGTAACTATCTTGAAAAAACAGTTAAAGATATATCTTCCGTTCATGGCGGTTATTTTTCAAAAGATAACAGTGATAAGGATGATAAAATCGAGAAGGAAATCAACGAAATCCTTCATGACAAAGAGCTTTTGCTGTCTTTAGATAATCCACGTCGTTTCATTTTCTCAAAATGGACGTTGCGTGAGGGATGGGATAATCCTAATGTCTTTCAGATCTGTAAGCTCCGTTCGAGCGGTAGTACCACATCCAAGCTTCAAGAGGTAGGGCGCGGTTTGCGTCTTCCTGTGAATGAATACATGTGTCGAGTGAAAGACCGCAATTTTACCCTTAAATATTATGTCGATTTTACAGAAAAGGATTTTGTTGACTCACTTGTTAAAGAGGTCAATGAGAGTTCTTTCAAAGAAAGGGTTCCAAGTAAGTTTACTCAAGAGCTTAAGGAACTAATCAGGGCTCAGTATCCTGAGCTTTCATCCAGAGCACTAATGAATGAACTTTTCAATGATGAAATCATTGATGAAAATGATAATTTCAAAGATTCAGATGCCTACAGCCGCTTAAAATCCAAATATCCAGCAGCATTCCCTATAGGAGTGAAACCAGGTAAAATCAAAAAAGCTACTGATGGAAAAAGACGCACTAAAATGCGTGTTGGTAAGTTCAGTGAGCTGAAAGAACTATGGGAATTAATCAATCAAAAAGCGGTGATTGAGTACAAAATAAACAGTGAAAATGAGTTTTTATCCATTTTCAAGTCATTCATGCTCGAAGAAACAGAACGATTTACCAAATCAGGCGTTCATACTCGCATTGATAAAATTTACATCCACAATGATATGGCAATGTCGAAAAGCATTGTTAGTGATGACGATGACTTTGCTAAGCTAAACACAATGAGTTATCGAGAGTTTCTCGATAACTTATCACAGACTATTTTTGTTAAACACGATACTTTACATAAAGTTTTTTGTGATATAAAAGACACTATTAATATCACTGAATACCTGAATATTCAAACAATCAGAAAAATTAAATCTGGTTTTAGTAAGTATTTGTTGAACAATTCGTTTAACAAATTCAGCCTCGGATATAATTTGATTTCGGGTTCAATTCATCCCACAAAGTTCACAAATGCTGATGGTAAGCCTCTAGACGAGGTATTATCAAGTGATCTTGGTGTATTACAGGATAATTCAAAAGCACCATTAGATACTTATCTTTTTGAAGAGGTTTTTTATGATTCAGAGCTTGAAAGGCGTAATATAACAGATAGAGAGATCCAGTCTGTTGTTGTTTTTTCAAAGATACCGAAGAATTCTATTAAGATCCCGGTAGCTGGTGGATACACTTACTCACCCGATTTTGCTTATGTTGTAAAAACAGCAGAAGGTGATTATCTTAACTTTATCATTGAAACAAAAAACGTAGATAGTAAGGATAGTTTACGGCTTGAAGAAAAAAAGAAAATTGAACATGCCCAGGCGCTTTTCAATCAAATAAGTCAGTCTGTTAAAGTTGAATTCAAAACGCAGTTTGCTAATGATGATATTTATCAGTTAATCAAGAGCGCATTACCATAATTCCAGTTTAAAAGGAGGTGAAAACCTCCTTTTTATGACATCCAACACGACCTGAAAGAAGTGGCGCTCAGGTCGTTAAAAATAGTTTCCCTTTCCAGTTAAGATTCCATGTGGAACGCTTTTTTCCGCAAGTCTCTGTGTGCCGCGAATTATGTTAATCAGTGGGCTTAGTAACGATGGTTCCTGGCGTGGCTCAACTTCTCCAGCCATTGCCCTGATGTAGTCGGAGTTTGCAACGTTGTTGTATTCCGTTGCGAAGCAGCATAACAACGTCAGAACGTGCTCTGTCGTTATTTCGCTCCAGTTGATGTTGAAAAATTCATCGCCTTTTTT
>DXBN01000231.1 GCA_019116505.1 Candidatus Enterococcus avicola
AAACAGGTGAATCCTAGCGATTGATCTGTTTTTTGTACGAAAAAAGAGAGCTGTTAAAAGCTCTCTTACGTTTTAAATTATTTAACCGCATGTTTCGCGATGTCACGACGAATCACTAATGATAAGACAAGTGCGACGGCTGACATTGCAGCAAAAACAAGCATGGCTGTTGCATATGAACCTGATTTATCAGTAATCCAAGAAAGTAATAATGGACCTGCCATACCTGCCATTGCCCACGCAGTTAAAATATAACCGTGGATGCCGGCAACAGATTTGTTACCGAAAATGTCACTGACATAGGCTGGAACAGCTGAGAAACCTCCACCATAGCAAGTCATAATGATGCAAATCAAAATGATAAAGGCAATTGGTGAACTTGTAAAGTAAAGGGCGATTAGCGCAATGACATCAATGACAAAGTAAGCCGTAAAGACATTTGGGCGACCGATATAGTCCGAAACTGTTGCCCAGACAAAACGACCTCCGCCATTGAAAATACCCATAATTGCTACCATTGTTGCAGCCAGACCAGCTGTCATACCAGTTGATTTTTGAGCAAGCGGTGCTGCGGCAGAAATAATGGCGATACCACAAGTGATGTTAATGAAGAGCATTGTCCATAACATCCAAAAGCGTTTTGTTTTAACTGCTTCATTGGCAGTGTATGCCGGACCACTTGTTGTAATTTTTTCTTCTTTTTTATTTTTCTCTTCTTTGAATCCTTCGGGTACCCAACCAACAGGTGGTTTTTCTAAATATTGGGCTGAAAGGAACATAATGATGAAGTAGCTAGCACCCAAAACATAGAACGTATTGATCAACCCGACAGTTGACATTAATGCTTCAGCGATTGGTGTTGTGATTAATGTCGCAAAACCAAATCCCATAATTGCCATTCCTGTTGCTAAGCCTGGACGATCTGGGAACCATGCCATCATTGTTGAAACCGGTGTCACATATCCAGTCCCTAAACCTATTCCTCCGATTAAACCATAGCTTAAATAAAGCAACGGTAATGAGGTAATACTAATCGCAAAACCTGTTAATGCAATCCCTGTTCCAAAGAAAATTGCTGAGATTGTTCCGGTCATACGCGGACCGTATTTGTCAGTCAAATGACCCATAAATGCTGCTGAAAAGCCTAAACAAAAAATAGCTAAACTAAATGCAAATGAGATTTGCCCTTCAGACCAATTACTGGATTGTTGGATTGGATTTGTGTAAATACTCCACGCATAAGCGGAACCGATGGATAAGTGTAACATGACTCCGGAGAGTGCGATTAACCATCTGTTTTTCAGTTTTTTGCTGTTTACTAGCGTTTGTTCCATAAAAACTTCTCTCCTTTATTATTTTATCTAACTGCTTTAGTATACACTAGAATGTGAAAGAAAGCGCATTGAAATTTAAAAGAAAAGGATTTATTTTGTGAAAAGGGTTCTTAGAGGAGAAAAGAGACGTTAAGAATGAAAAAGCTTTCAATAAATAACGCTTCTTTAATGCTTTCATGCAAAAAAGAAGCGTTATTTCGCTTTAATTATTATCATTTCAATGATTCGAACCGTTGTGACTACAAGAAATAAGGAAATCATGAGTAATGTGGAAGATCCAAGATCCTTTAACCAAAAATAACCAACAATACCGATAGCAATTGCAACAATCATGATCCAATTCGTTACTTTTAATTTCAAAAAAGTCTCTTCCCTTCATTGGTTTTTTAGTGAAAGACTTTTCTATTATTGTAGCAGATTTTTAATATTTAATAAAAAAATGAATGAGAGAAAAAATTTAGATTTTTAAAACTTCTCAAGTGACAAAGTGTCACTTGGTGTGCTATTATTCAAAAGTGACAAGTCGTCACTAATATTATTAGGGGGTTCGCATGATGTTTCTAGCATTAAAAGAAATGAGATATTCGAAATTAAGATACAGTTTGATTATAGGAATAATGTTTTTGATTGCTTACGTTGTTTTTATTTTATCGGGCTTAGCAACCGGTTTGAACTGGGAATTTAAACAAGTGATTGTCGATTGGGATGCGCAAACCGTCGTATTGTCTGAGGATGCCAATGATATGTTTGCGGCTTCGCAATTAACCAGAGGTGATATTGAGCGTGTGGAGGCTAAAAATAAAGCGAGTATTGGCTTATATAGTAGTGTCGTGATTGGCGATGGCGAAAAAATCAATACTTCGATTTTTGGTACCGAAGAAGATGCCTTTTTATTACCGAAAGTCATAGAAGGTCGTTCGTTTACCGCCGAAGATGAAATTATTATTTCTAAAAATTTAGCTGAAGAAGGATTTGAGGTAGGCGATCAAATCAAAATTGGTCGTTCCGAGGAAAAAATGACGATTGTCGGTATTTTCCCTGAGACCTTTTATACTGTGACACCGGTAGTCTATACATCATTAGATACTTGGACAAAATTAAAATACAACACCCAACCTTTTGCATCAGATGATGAGAAACCAATCAATATTGTCGTTGCTAAAGAAGCAAATGCAACGTTAGATAATACGAGCGGAACGGAATTAAGTCAGTTAACAACTGTTGATTTTATTGAAAACTTACCAGGTTTTTCTGCCCAAAATCTAACTTTGAATTCAATGATTTACTTCTTGTTTGTGATTGCCACAGCGATTGTCGGCATCTTTATGTACGTGATTACCTTACAAAAAACCGCGATTTT
>DXBN01000232.1 GCA_019116505.1 Candidatus Enterococcus avicola
TGAATCTGAAACTTGTTCAGGAAAAATAAGAAATTTTTCTTCTTCAAGAACTGATAGGTCCCGATTTGCCAAACTCCTCACTATTTGATGGTCTGACAATTCCTCAATTGAGGAATTGTCTTTGACCGGAGCTAGCTTTACCATAAACTAAGCCTCCCCTTCATTTTCGAAGTAGGCATCTTCCATTAATCTTATCTTTTTCTCTGATTCATGCTCACCTCTAAAATAGTCAATCAATAAAGGCAATAATTTGTTGTTCCAAAGTGGCTCAATTGTTTCTCTTGCTGTTCCCTCTCCATCAATTGTTAAGAAGTAACTAGCTCCAATCTCATAGTCTCTTGTTAATCCACCTTTACTTTTATCAACTAACGCTCGATTTAAGCGTGCCATCAAAGCTTTAGTATCATCACTCTTCAACATATTATTGGCCGATTGTTCTGCCGTTATTTCTAAAAAGGTGAACCGACGACGCATCGCAAAGTCAAAAGTATCAACTGAACGATCAATATCATTCATGGTACCTATAATATAAACGTTTTTAGGAATAAAGAATTTTTCTTCTTTGTCATCATGTAAATTTGAATATTGTGTTAATATACCACCTTTTGGTCCACGATATCCTGGATCTATAGAGAAAAAGAGCTCTCCAAAAATTTTACTTATTTCCCCACGATTAATTTCATCAATGATAAAAATATATGGTTTTGTATCATCAACAGATTCTTCATCTTTTTCAGATTTTTTTCTATTCGCTCTCTCACAAAAAGCTTTGAATATCCCAGGTTCTAATTCAAATCCAACTTCTTTCTCTGAAATAGTCGGTCTAAGTCCTTCAACAAAATCTGTATAATCGTAACTCGGATGAAATTGGACAAAACCTAGTTGCTTATTTTCCTCTGCAGTTAGGTTCTCAATATTTGTTGTTCTACCTTCTGAAATCATACTCGCAACAATTTGTTGTGCGAGAAAAGTCTTTCCGGTTCCCGGAGCTCCCCGTAAAATGATATTGTAGCTTTGATTTAAAGTTTCAATTAATTTTTGGACACTTTCATTTACCATGGTATCTTGCTCCTTTTCTTTAAATTCCATGAACTGATCATAAAATTTTATAAGGTGTTCGTTCGGTTTTAAGTTGGAAAATAAATCTAATTTGTCTACTTGAACTGCAACTTCTGTTTCCTCATCATCCTTGTCGCTATGCCAAATCACAACTTTCAATGTTGTAATTTTTGATTCTGAAAAGACTGCTCTAATGTTACACCAACGTCCTGAACATAGTTCATAATCAAAAAATGGTGCTTTTCCACTGCCATTTCCTTTTCTGGGACCATAGGAACTTCCTACTTTTAAATGTACATGAAATTCTATGCCTCCAATATGTAAACAGTCCATTTGATTTCTTTTATCATATTCAAATTTATTTTCTTCAAACCCAACATTCCCTAACGATGGGGAACGACCATCTTGATTTAAAATATTTTTATTGGCCTGCTCCACAAAACGCTTGAGCAAATATTTGAATTGAACGTATTCGCTTGTTTTTATTTTACTCATAATTTGAAACCCCTTATTTTTCAAGAATTCTCTGGTCAAAGTATTGCTATTAAAATTATGTTTTTCTATGAGCTTTTTATATTCTGCAACAGAAACAGTTTTATCCACATGAATTAAATAGGCTATACCCAAAACTACTTTTGGCGGATACTGCTCTCCTTTAAAAACCAAATTATATTTGCTAGATGGAAATTGTTTGATTATTTCTTGATAATCACCGTTCATAGCAGTTTCAATATCAAAACGTGTTATTCCGTCTAAAGTAATCATATGTATCGCCCCCCAATCTTCTTATCCCTTGATACTTCAATCACATTAACTAGCACCAAGCTAATAAATAATTCAAACCTTCTCTAATTCTTTTAAAATATCTCTATTTATTACTGCTTGTCTTGTCGTTCTATATCCTACAAATTCATTCCGTTGATTGGACCTTAATTTCACGATCGTAAAAATGTGGTATCTAGCAATTTTCTTCTCCAGATTACTTATAATTACATCGCCAATCTATCTTTCGGTACTTGCTCGTATTATTTCAAACTTTACTGTTACTTTTACATAAAAATTTGTTAATTTTATCATATACTACTTAGTCTTTAAAGGAAATCTTTATTTCATCCAGAAAAAAAGACTATTCTAGAAATCCAATAAAATAATTGTCGATACAAAAAAAGAATCACACAAGCACATATACACTTGCATGATTCTCTCTTCCCTATTTTTCTTCCGTCACTTGTCCTGTTGCATAATCAATGGTATAGCCATCTTGTACATTATATAAAAAGACGTTATACGTCACTTCTTCATCTTCGACACATTGAACTTCCATTTGCACACCACGAGCGGTTAATTCTTGATCTTTAAAATATGGCGTCACACGGTAGCGTACGTAATGATTGGTTTCTCTTAAGTGAGCTGCAACTTGTTGTTCAATGTCTTTCATTTCTACTTGGTTAAAGTATTCGGTCCCGGTCATCAAGTTTTTCCAGTTAGCATTTTCGCCCGTGAATTGATGGCCGATTAAATGTGAGCGGTTATAGATCATATTACCGTTTTTCATTTTCTTTTGTTTCCAACCACTTGGATAAACGTTTGAGATACTTTCTCTGTCTTCTGTCGGCATAAAGTCTTTATGCAATAATGCATTTGCTTGTCCTACACGGTTTAAAGCATCTAAATTGGTAAATGTTTGCCAGTATCCTTTTTCAGTTGATAAATCATTTAAAGTAAATTCTGGGACGTTTTGATTTAATTCTACGACCGCATGTTTGCCGTCATAGTCTGGTAAGACTTCTAAGCTTGCATAGTTTAATGGTTTTTCTGGGTTAAATTTAAAAATATTTGTAATCGACTCTAAATTATTTGGATCAAACTGATTTAAATCAATTTTCCCCGCCGTTGCTGTAAAAATAATTAGGGCCACAATACCAAATAAAACCCCTTTTGTTTTTGTTACGTTTCTTTGTTTCTTTTTGGCCATTTATTTCATTCCTTTTTTGTTCATAGAAAAAGCGAGAATCCAAGATGAACTCTCGCCGATTTTACTTTTTTAATTATTCGAACTCTTTACCATACACGTCATCGACTGTTTGATTTGGGTCGATTACGATGTATAAACTTTTTGTTTTTTCGCTAACGCGTGTTGATTGATAAACGTTATCTAGGCCTTCAGTTGATTTGTCTTTGTATGGGAAGTAAACCAAATCTGCTTTACCAGTTTGATAAATGATTTCCATACGTTCGATATCTTCATATTTTAGCGCGCGGTTGAACATGCCTAGTTCTAAACCACCTAAGTTAATATCGTGTGTTTTAACATGATCACCTTCAGAGTAGATTTCAATTTTGAAACCTTCACATGGGTGAATCTCAACGAAGTCACTGCCTTTAATTCGGCCAAAACTTGTGCTAATTTGTTTGATCCATAGATCGCCAATATAGCGACGGTCGATTGTCCATGTTTCCCCATTACGGAATAATAATTTTAAAGCTTTCATTTCTCTTGACATATTGAACGCTCCTTACTTATTCATAATCATTTACTACACACTTAGTGTACCATACAAAAGAGTGGGGGTAAACAGTTCTAGGTTGAATTAGTGAAAATTTTAACAAATTATTTATTCTTTTATTAATTGACTGAAATGCGTGTCTAGATAGTCAAATAGCGCTTGTGTATCATTAACAGTTTCTCCATTTAATACAGCTGTTTCACAGACTTCTAACGCTTCTTTTAACCACTTTCCACCTTTTTTTTGGTAGTGAGTCATCAAATCATTACCGTTGACTGCGAGATCGGCTAACGCATGAATCGGTAATTGATTGTAGGCCTCAATATAAAGCGTTGCTTCATCTTCTAATTGATAATAAGGTAAAAGACTTTCAACGATTGAAATGGTTTCTTTTTGTAATTCATATAATAATGCTTTTGAGTAGCCTTGTTCTTTACGCCACTGTAAACCTTTAAAGGCTTGCTGGACTTGGCGTATCATTTGATTCGAACATTTCCAAGCTTTTAAAAATTGACGAATATCTTGTTCTTCAAGAAATAAATGATCGATTAATAAAACCCATGCTTGAACTTCACTCGTTAATTGCATCGCTGGTAATTCTGAAAATAAGCGAAGCTGTTCCGAATGTCCCTTTAATTCTGGACAATATTCGAAGCATTTTGTTTCTATAAACATTTCGATGCCTAGTTTTCGATTTTTTCCTAACAGCAATTTAACAAATTCAATTGTCACCCGTTCAACTGAAATTTTTTCTAGCAGTGCATGATTTTCGATAATGGACTCTTTGGTTCTTTCTTCCAAAGTAAAACCAAGTTGACTAACAAATCGTAGGCCGCGCATCATTCTCAGAGCATCTTCATGAAACCTTTCATAAGGATTTCCTACTGCTCGCAAGACTTTATTCTCTAAATCTGCGAGCCCGTTAAATAAATCAACAATCGTGCCATCTTCTCGTAAAGCAAAAGCATTAATCGTAAAATCACGGCGTTTCAAGTCTTCTTCTAATGAACGAACAAATTCAACTTGGTCTGGTCGGCGAAAATCTTGGTACGTCGATTCCGTACGAAAAGTCGTAATTTCGTAGTTTTCCTCATCTGATAAAACTAAAACCGTGCCGTGTTCAATTCCAACATCGATTGTTCGTGGAAAAATACTTTTGATTTCAGCTGGAAACGCACTTGTTGCAATATCGACATCGTGAATCGCTTGTCCAAGCAAAACATCACGGACACTACCACCGACAAAATAACCTTCATAGCCGGCTGCCTCAATCCGTTTTAAAATCGGGAGCGCTTGTTCAAATTCCCTTGGTAACTGGGTTAATTTCACACTCTCACTCCTCTTCTTTTGTTCGGCCATCTTTTCTTTCAAATCGAAATTGATCGCGACGATTAAATTTATCCATATTTTTTTCAAAAGCCTCTGTTAGATCGATGTCTAAGGCGTTAGCCATAATAATCGACATGATAAACACATCGCCCAACTCTTCTGCTACACTATTGGGTGCTTCATCAGCTTTCTTTTTCTTTTCACCATAACTATGGTTGACTTCTCGAGCCAACTCCCCGACTTCTTCTGTAATTCGTGCCAAAAGCGCGAGAGGGGAAAAATAGCCCGTTTTAAATTGTTGGATATACGCATCGACTTCTTCTTGCATTGAAGCCAATGAGCGGTTTTCTTCTTGCATTTTCTTCACCTCATCCCTATATTATCAAAAGAAATCAGGAATTCATAGAAAAAGAAAATTGTCCGAAACATTTTTTCGTGATACATTTAGTCTAGCAACTTTTAAAAGGGAGGTAGGATGATTTTGAAGGACATTTTCTCCTTAAAAACAATCAAAGATTTTATTTTTATTTTACTCGGCACCGCTATTTTTGGTTTTACCGTAATTTTTTTCAATATTCCCAATGACTTAGCCGAAGGAGGCATTACCGGAATTACGCTAATCGCTCGCTCCTTATTCGGAATTAACCCCGCGATTACGACTTTACTACTGAACGTCCCTTTGATTATAATCGGACGCAAACATCTCGGTGTGCGTTCATTTTACTACACGATCCTCGGGACTTTCGGGCTATCTTTTTGGCTGGCGTTCTGGCAAAAAGTTCCCATTGCGATTGATTTAAATCATGATATTTTGATTGCCTCTTTATTGGGTGGTTTAATTGCCGGTTTTGGTGTCGGATTAGTCTATAAAGTGGGTGGAACAACTGGTGGTAGTGATATCATCGCCCGAATTTTAGAAAAATACTGGGGCATTTCAGTTGGTCGTTCACTATTGATTTTTGACGTCATTGTACTAACTGCCTCACTGACTTATATTTCATTAGTTCAAATGATGTACACCTTGATTTATGCTTATGTCTTTTCAAAAGTAATCGATTCAATTATCGATGGTGGTTACTCAGCCAAAGGGATGTATATTTTATCAAATCAAAATTTTGAAATCGCACCTGTTTTAATGAGTGAATTGGAGCGCGGTGTAACGTATCTTGATGGCGAAGGCGCCTATTCAAGACAAACGAAAAAAATAATTTATATCGTTCTAACCCCACGAGAAGTTCCCGAAGCAAAACGAATTGTGCATGAATTTGACCCTTCCGCCTTTATTTCAATTATTAACGTCCATGAAGCACTCGGTGAAGGTTTTGGTTATTTACGACCACAAAAAAATCTATTTAAACAAAGAAAAAAACAAAGGTCCTAATCAGGCCTTTGTTTTTTTCTTTACTGCAAAACTTCTTTTTGATTCAACAATTCTTTAACTTGTTGGGTGAGCGTTAAAAACTGTTCTTGATTACCTTGCTCCAACGCTTGATCAATTTCTTGATAAAGTTGTTGAATCTGATTGTCTAACGCATTTTGTTTAAAATAAGCATCGACTCGTCCAACCATTGTTTCATCCAAATGATCGTTCCATTTGTAAAACTTATTATCCTCTAAAACAGCAACATAAAGCGGATTGTCCCAAGCTTCAGGGAAAATACATTCTAAATAAAGTGGGTTCTTCCAGTTAAAACGAATTTCATGGAAAATTTGGTCACTGTCTTGGTACGTTCGATTATCAATATATAAAGTCATCGATTGATCCGATACACTCGAGCTACGGACACTAATACCACGCGGCGTGTGCTGGGCGTTTTCAACAAAGTGGACATTTTTTAAGATCGCTTCATGTGTCAATAAGTAGTTTAAAATCCATGACACCTCACGACGAACAAAAAATTCATGCGTGATTAACCAAGTCAAAAAGCGCTTTTTGTCTGCGATATCGATTGCCATTGTTATCTCCTACCTTTCCTTGACTATAAATCTTCAAAAATAGATTGTGCTTCTAAATCTCCTGGTTCCATCGTTAAATATTTCGACAACATGGCACGTGCTTCGTCTAATCGGCCTTCTTCGCGTAAGAACAAACTATATTCACGTAAGAAATCAGCTTCTTCACCTAATGCGAAAAATGCCTCATCGTAAAACTTAGCTGCTTGTTCGTACTCTTCCAAGTGGTAATAAGCTTGTGCTAAATTCCAAAGAGCGTACGGATGGTCAGGATTTTCTAATTCCTCAATCGTTTCAATTGCCTCTTCATACATTTCTTCATTCAAATATAAATTACTTAAAATTAAACGTGTTTCATCTTCCTTATCGCCCGTTTCTAAGGCATCAATTAAATACTTCTCTGCTTTGTTACGATCATGAAGTCGATAACTATTTTCAGAAGCAAAATGATAAAAGTCAACTTGATAAGGATTTTGCGCAATTCCTTCTTCAATTACTTCTTGCGCTTCTTCTAAACGTTCTTCATGTTGCAACGCTTCTGCTAAGTACAAGTAGACCCCTTGGTATTCTGGATCCAGCTGACGGACTTTCTCTAGTGATTCAATCGCTTTTTCATGTTCATGCAACTGCAAATTAACAAAAGCGAACTGGAACAAGGCTTCGGCGGTTTCTTTTTCTTCTAAAGCGGCTTCTAAATAGGGAATCGCTTCTTCAAAAGAGCCTGACATACTCAATAATGTCCCAATGCGTTCGATAATTGAGACGCCAATCATCTCTTTTGTATTGGCGGCTAATAATGTTTGATAGTGCTCGTAAGCTTCTTTCCATTGTTGGTTTGAGAAATAAAGTTCAGCTAGTGCGAATTCAATCAATGGCTCACCTGGCAATAACTGTTGCGCTTCTTTTAATTTCGCTTCACTAACTTCCGGAATTCCTAAGATTTGATACAAATCTGCTGTAATTAGTAGTGCTTGCGGATAATACTCACTTGTCGGTGCAATCATTTCTAACATTTCAAAGGCTGTTTCAATTTGGTTGTTTTCAATTTCAATCTCAATTAACGGGAGTAAAAAAGATTCTTTTTCCTCAGGTAAACGTTTTGTTAAAGTTTCATAAACACTTTTTGCTTCTTCTAAAAAACCAATGGAAAGTAACACTTCACCCAGTTCCATCAACATTTCCACTGAATCTTTTTTTAAGGCTTCGTTTAATTCAATATTTGCTTGTGGCAAATCTTCGTTATCAATAGCAGCCATCATTTTTTCACTATGCGTCATTCTTCATTACTCCTTATATTTCGACAAATTTGTTGGTACGTTTCAAATGCTTCAATCAACTGTCGTTCCTCGACTTTTTTCGACTCACCGAGTACACCAGCTTGCTTTAGCGTCACTAGCTCTGCTTTTTCACCAATTCGTTGCAAGACGTTTTCTAAATATTCAGCCATTGATATTTGTTTAGGAAAATCAATCGGAAAACCTAAGTGACTTAGCCATATCATAAAGTTTTTCATCTGAAAAGGCCAACGATTCACCGTTTGGTCCCAAAACAGCTGCAAGATAAAGCCCAAGAAACGCTTCATATTCTCTGAAAGTAAGTGACCATTCTCCGTTTGATAAAAAGCTTGTTCAAATGCTCTACCGTAAGATTCGATTTCTAAGCCACTTGCTTGATAATGCGTCGTTAATTCATCAATCATTGCCGTAAATTTCGTAGTTCGCAACTGTTTGGGATTCGGATATTGCTTGACTAATTGCAATAACATCGGATAATCACAAAGAAACGCTGTTCGAATAAAGACTTGTAGGTCAACTAAACGGCCTTCTCGTTGCGGAGCCACCATCGTTTGATCCAGAAAGATTCGTTGCGGTAAATTGGCTTGTTGTAAAATAGGTAACGTATTTTTTCGACTGATCGTGCATTCAGCAACTAAGCTTTGCGCATAACTTTGAAAGGAAATCGGAATCGACCAGTATTCCCCTTTTAAGACGCTGACTTTTTGTAGAAACCCAGTTAGCTCAATCACGCCAGTACTGCC
>DXBN01000028.1 GCA_019116505.1 Candidatus Enterococcus avicola
ATGAGGCTTCACTCCTGATATATGTTTGTTTTAGACGACTACATTTTATCAGTTTGAGGCCTCTTTTTGTTAGCAAAATTAAAAAAAGTGCTGAAAGAAAATCTCTATGAGATTTTTCCATCAACACCAAATATTATACAACCATAATATACAAAAAGGAGCAACAACCGAATTGAATCGATTGTTACTTCTTTTTTATTTGCTATTTTCCATTTGAATCGGGCTGCCATTCAAAGCCATCAAAGGTTTCACCATCATAGTATTTCAAAAGATCGGCGTAATCCAGTAACGAAGAAGTCATTTCTTCTTGTTCTTCTTCTTCGGCTTGTTTAACTAGTTGTGTTTCCGCATAGGCTTGGTACTTTTCAAGTAGTTGGCGATAAAGTTGTTGCTTCGATGAGGTTTCGGCTGCAATAAATGGTAATTCACGTAAATAACCTTCATATACTGGTTGGTCATCGACAAAAGTAATCGGTAATTCAATTACATGCAAATTTAATTTATCAAATTGTTGGTGCAAGATACTCCCTCCTATTCTCGGATATCAACGATACGATCGACCCATTCTTCATAAAACTCTTGCTCATGCGAGACAACAATCACGGTTCCTGGATAGTTAATTAAACTCTCTTGTAAACTCTCTTTGGCTTGTTGGTCAATATGGTTCGTTGGTTCATCTAAAATCAAGAAATTTCCCGGTGTCATGGTCATTTGCGCTAATTTAACTTTCGTCTGTTCGCCACCACTTAAATTTTTCATTGGTTCTTGGGCTAATTGGTTCACTAGACCAGCTAATGATAAATGACGACGCAACTCTTTCACGGTCGCTTTCGGGAAAAGATCACCTAAGTATTGTAGAGGTGTTTCAAGTGGGTATTCCCACGATAAATCTTGTGAGAAGTAATTAATCTTCGTATTGGCCGGTAAATGAAATTCACCATCAACGGACGGAATTTCACCGATTAAGGTTTTTAGCAGTGTTGATTTCCCAATCCCATTAAAACCTCGAATTGCAATTTTTTCGCCATAACGAATCGTTAGTTGAATCGGACTTAATAATGGTTTACCTTCATAACCAATCACTAAATGATCGGTTGTTAATGCTAACGTTGAGACAATTGGATTATAAGGGAATTGATAGTGCGGTTTTAACGCTTCACTCGGTGGTGTTAAGCGTTCGACTTTATCCAGTTGCTTCTCACGACTTTTTGCCATCGTCGAGCGTGAACCAGCTTTGTATTTACGAATATAAGCTTCGGTTTTTTCAATGTGTTTCTTTTGATTTTCGTATTGTTTTAAATACGTTTCACGATTGGCTTCTTTTTGTTTTAACGCTTTTTTCAGATTGCCTGTATATTTGGTCATTTGCCCAAATTCAATATCGGCAATATGGGTGGTAATTTCATTCAAAAAATCACGGTCATGTGACACCACTAGGAACGTACCTGAAAAATTTTGTAAGAAATTTGTTAGCCATAAGACATGCGTATCATCTAGATGGTTTGTAGGCTCATCCAGTACTAAAATATCTGGTTTTTCGAGTAGCAGCTTAGCTAGAATGACTTTTGAACGTTGACCACCACTTAATTCTTTTAAAACCGTCTCCAGACCGAGTACTTGAATACCTAGACCTGTCGCCATTTCTTGAATTAAGGTGTCCATTTGATAAAAATCGCCTTGATCAAGTTCCGTTTGCAAACGACCGGCATTTTCTAATAAACGCTCATCCATCGTTTCACTATATTTCGTATAGTACTCGGTAATTTGGGCTTCTTTATCCAATTCTTTTTGAAAAGCCGTTTTTAAAAAGTCATAAATCGTCAAAGATTCATCAACTTGGACGTATTGATCCAAGTAACCTAAGTGGCTATTTCGTGGGACTTCAACGCGGCCATTATCTGGTAAAAGCTCCCCGGTAATAATTTTGATAAGGGTCGATTTTCCGGTTCCATTTTGACCAATTAGACCGACGTGTTCGCCTCGATTAACTTGAAGGTTTAAGTTTTCATATAAGATTTTATCTGCAAATTGATGGGTAATATCTGTTAAATTTAGCATGGTGATTCCTTTCCTCTTTCAACATAAATGAATTAAAAAGCGATAGACAGACCGTCTACCGCTAACTCATTTCAACTGTTGTAGTGTAGCATATTTTTTCAGAAAAGGCGATGAAAACTGATTGAATCACAAAATTTCTTTAATTTCTTCTAAAAATGATTTTGTTTCAAAAAAATGTTTCACGTGGAACTTTTTCTAAATAAAATCCAAAAACAATTTCTTTCTAAGCGGTTTCTTGTTATGATATGGGAAGCGGTTTAATATTGAACGAACGAGGGATGAATCATGACTTTAGCAGTTTTTGATATTGGCGGTTCTGCCGTTAAATATGGTAAATGGGAAGACAAACAATTAAGCGAGACAGGACAATTTAAAACCCCTGTTACTTTTGAGGAAATGCAACAAGCAATGAAAGACGTTATTGTTCGTTTTGGCGAAGGGATTTCTGGCGTGGCAATTAGTTCACCTGGTGCCGTTAACGTTAAAGAACGACGTATTGATGGGATTAGTGCGGTACCTTACTTACATGAACGTCCAATTTTTGATGAATTAGAAGCAGCTCTTGGATTTTCAATTACAATCGAAAATGATGCGAACTGTGCCGGAATCGCTGAAATGGGCTTAGGTGCCGGTCGTAGCGTTGAGCATGCTGTTTTTGTGGTAATTGGTACAGGTGTTGGTGGTGCCATTTTCATCAATGGTCAACTGTACAAAGGTGCCCACTTATTTGGCGGGGAATTTGGTTTAATGGTTAATCGTAATGGTAAAACTTTAAGTACAAACGGAACAGCTGTCAATACAGCCGATCGTTTCTCAAAAATGATTGGACATGAAATTAGCGGCAAAGAATTATTTGAACGCTACGATGCTGGTGACCAAGCTGCGATTGAAGCATTTAATAGCATGTATGATCATTTAGCAGATTCATTGTACAACATTCAAGTTTCCATTGATCCAGAAATGATTATTATTGGTGGCGGTATTTCTGCACGACCAGATGTCACTGATGAAATTCGTCAACGTCTTGAGGCTTTACTAGTTGAATTTGGTGTACCAGGTGCAATGCCTAAAGTTACAGCTTGCGAATTTTTAAATAATGCCAATTTAATTGGTGCTGCAATCAATTACGAAAATTTAATGAACTAACAAAAAAGCTGGCCTATGCCAGCTTTTTTTCCTTTATTAGTGCTTAAAAATCGATTTCCATCCCATCATAGCTCGTCAAAATTCCTTCGGTTTCGCTCAACGTTTGCATCGCTTCATGATTCAAGCCACCATTATGTGAAAAGTGACTCGCTACATAAATCGTTCCCTCACCAACTAGTCCCAGTGCTCGCATCTTCTCAATCAAAGTAACGTTTTCTTTTAGCGACATATGAACGGGACCACTTTGTTCAAAACCTTGACCCGTACAATCTAATGAAACGAAATCAAAGACGATTTGTTGCTCTGCTAAATAGTTCAAATCCTCATCCTTTGGCATCCCTGTATCATGCGTATAAAACAACGATTTGCCAGTTTCTTGGTCAACAATCGCATAGACTAAACAATCTTCTACAAAATTACCATGTTGTGCTGGAATCGGGTAAATCGTATAACGACTAATCTCAATTGCTTCGTATGGCCGAATCGTATGATATACTAACCGGCTCTCATCAAAACGCCCTTCTAACTCAAACGCCCGATCATAAAATGTCTTCGTAAATTCACTACCATAGACATGTAAAATTTTATCTAGATTTTGACCGTAGCCACTCATTCGTAACGCCAAATCTTCAGCATACAAATGATCGCCATGCCAGTGTGTCAATAATAAATGCTCAATCTCATTAAAATCTATATCATGTTGCCATTGATGTAAAAAACTATCCCCTGGAAAATCGATTAGTAATTCGCCATCATCAATCACTGTTTGCAACTGTGTGCGCCATTCTTTCCCTTTATTCTTTCGAGCAAATTCACAGACCTCACACTTACAAAAAATCGCCGGTACTCGCTCTGCCGCAGCTGTACCTAAATATTTAATCTTCAAACCTTTTCCAACTCCTTCTACCATCATTTCGATTTATATTATACGCTAGTCGAAGGAAAACGCTATCACTTTTTATGATTTTTTTAAGATTTAAAAGATGGAAATTTTATTCTAGCAGCCTTCAGATGCCTAAAAGAAAAACAAAAAAAGCCTGACAACTCAAATTGTCAGGCTTTCGAATGCTTATTGTTCCGTTTTTAATGCTTCTGCGGCATCTTCAGCAGCCATTTGTGCTTCGATGTCTGAAATGCTGTAAACATTTTTACTTGCAACAGTCACTTCTTTTGGTTCCATATTACGGTAACGAGCCATACCAGTACCAGCCGGAATGATCTTACCAATAATTACATTTTCTTTCAATCCTAATAAGTGATCTTTCTTACCACGAATCGCTGCATCTGTTAAGACACGAGTCGTTTCTTGGAAGGAAGCAGCAGATAAGAAACTATTTGTTTCTAATGATGCTTTTGTAATACCTAATAGAACTGGACGAGACGTTGCTGGAACGCCACCAGCAATTAATGTTTGATAGTTACGATCTTTGAAGTCCGCAATATCAACCAGTGTTCCTGGTAAGATATCCGTATCACCTGGATCCATGATACGAACTTTACGTAACATTTGACGAACCATTACTTCGATATGTTTATCGCCGATTTCTACCCCTTGCATACGGTAAACGCGTTGTACTTCACGCAATAAGTAGTTTTCAACTGTTAACACATCACATACTTGTAATAAGTGTTTTGGCTCAATTGATCCTTCGGTTAATGGTGCACCACGATCGATCATATCGCCTTCTTTTACTTTCATACGAGCAGTAAATGGTACTTGATATGTTCTTGTATCTGTTTCACCTTTAATCGTTACTTCTTTAACGCGTGTTGCTGCATCTTCAGAAATATCAATGACTTCACCAGTAACTTCAGAAACAACAGCTTGTCCTTTTGGATTACGTGCTTCAAAGATTTCTTGAATACGAGGTAAACCTTGAGTAATATCATCTCCGGCAACCCCACCCGTATGGAACGTACGCATTGTTAACTGTGTACCAGGCTCTCCGATTGATTGGGCAGCAATTGTACCAACTGCTTCTCCCACTTCAACTTCGTTTCCTGTTGCTAAGTTACGGCCATAACAGTGTTTACATACACCGTGTTTTGTATTACATGTGAAGACTGAACGAATTGTTACTAATTCGATACCTGCATCAATAATTTGTTTCGCTAAATCTTCGGTAATTAATTGATCTGCAAGAACGATTGCTTCCCCTGTTTCTGGGTGACGAACCGTTTTACGTGCATAACGACCAATTAAACGTTCTTCTAATGATTCAATGATTTCATTTCCTTCACGAATTGCGCGAACTTCAAGACCACGGTCTGTACCACAATCGTCTTCACGAATGATGACATCTTGGGCAACGTCAACTAAACGACGTGTTAAGTAACCAGAATCGGCTGTCTTCAAGGCGGTATCCGTCATTCCTTTACGGGCACCATGGGTAGAAATAAACATTTCTAAGACAGTTAACCCTTCACGGAAGTTAGAGATGATTGGTAATTCCATGATTTTACCACTTGGAGCGGCCATCAATCCACGCATACCAGCCAGCTGAGTAAAGTTGGAGATGTTACCACGGGCACCAGAATCTGACATCATGAAGATTGGGTTTTTTGCATCTAATGTTTTCATTAATTTTAACTGAATTTCATCTTTTGCAGCATTCCAAACAGCAATAACACGTTCATAACGCTCGTCATCCGTAATTAAACCACGACGGAATTGTTTTGTAATGTTAGCCACTTGTTTATGAGCTTCTTCAATAATATCGTGTTTTTCTTCAAGAACCATGATATCGGCAATCCCTACAGTAATACCAGCCATTGTTGAATGTTTGTATCCTAAGTCTTTCATACGGTCAAGCATACGTGATGTTTCTGTTACTTTGAAACGTTTGAAGACTTCTGCAATGATGTTACCTAAGTTTTTCTTCTTGAACGGTCCAATTAAATCTTGTGTCTTGATAAATTCTGGAATGTTTGTTCCAGCTGGCACGAAGTATTTATCTGGTGTTTGTACCGCTAAGTTGAAATCAGTTGGTTCATTTAAGTAAGGGAACTCTGGTGGCATGATTGAGTTAAAGATAATCTTACCAACGGTTGTTACCATTAATTGTTCTTTTTGTTCAGGTGTGAATGGTTTGTCGCCTAATTGGCTTGGGTCAACTGCTACACGTGAATGCAAGTGAACATAGCCATTACGCCATGCTGTTACTGCTTCATTCATGTCGCGGAAGATCATTCCTTCACCTTCGCGTCCGTCTGCTTCAATTGTTAAGTAGTAGTTACCTAAAACCATATCCTGAGAAGGCGTAACAACTGGTTTACCATCTTTTGGATTCAAGATGTTTTGAGCTGCTAGCATTAACATTCTTGCTTCTGCTTGTGCTTCTTCGTTTAATGGCACGTGAACGGCCATTTGGTCCCCATCGAAATCGGCATTATAGGCTTCACACACTAATGGGTGTAAGCGGATTGCACGTCCTTCAACTAAAATTGGTTCAAATGCTTGGATTCCCAATCTATGTAACGTAGGTGCCCGGTTCAATAGAACAGGATGCTCGCGGATAACGTCTTCTAAAACGTCCCATACATCATCTTCTTGACGTTCAATTTTACGTTTCGCATTTTTGATGTTTGACGCAATTTCGCGTTTTACTAATTCGTGCATAACGAATGGTTTAAATAATTCAAGTGCCATTTCTTTCGGTAAACCACATTGGTACATTTTTAATGATGGACCAACGACGATTACTGAACGACCAGAATAGTCAACACGTTTTCCAAGTAAGTTTTGACGGAAACGACCTTGTTTCCCTTTCAACATATGAGAAAGTGATTTCAATGGGCGGTTACCCGGTCCAGTTACTGGACGGCCACGACGACCGTTATCAATCAATGCGTCAACCGCTTCTTGTAACATGCGTTTTTCGTTTTGAACGATAATGTTTGGTGCATTTAAGTCTAATAAACGTTTCAAACGGTTATTACGGTTAATTACACGACGGTATAAATCATTTAAGTCAGAGGTCGCAAAACGGCCACCTTCTAATTGAACCATCGGACGTAAATCAGGAGGAATAACAGGAACAACGTCCATAACCATCCAGCTTGGTTGGTTACCAGATGCACGGAATGCTTCCATGATATCTAGACGACGAATGGCACGTGTCCGTTTTTGACCCGATGCTGTTTTTAACTCTTCTTTTAATTCAACGACTTCTTTTTCTAAGTTGACCGCATCCAATAATTGTTTTACGGCTTCTGCTCCCATAGCAGCGCTAAATTCTTGACCATATTGCTCACGTTTTTCACGGTATTCGCGTTCAGTCAATAATTGTTTTTTCTCTAAGCTTGTGTTACCAGGCTCAATCACGACATAAGAAGCAAAATAAATAATTTCTTCTAATGCACGTGGACTCATGTCTAATACAAGACCCATACGTGATGGAATCCCTTTAAAGTACCAAATATGAGAAACAGGTGCTGCTAATTCAATGTGACCCATGCGTTCACGACGAACTTTTGAGCGAGTGACTTCAACGCCACAACGGTCACAAACGATGCCTTTATAACGGATACGTTTGTATTTACCACACGCACATTCCCAATCTTTTGTAGGACCGAAAATACGCTCATCAAATAACCCTTCGCGTTCAGGTTTTAACGTACGGTAGTTAATTGTCTCTGGCTTTTTAACTTCACCATAAGACCAGCTTCTAATTTTTTCGGGAGAAGCCAAGCCTATTTGCATGCTTTCGAATCTATTTACATCGATCAAAAGGGGTTCCCTCCATTTCATTTCATGGCTATAACATATAACATTTATTCACGGGATTGTTGGAGTAGCCGTTCGGAGCTAACTCGCCCTATGGATAAAATCAAAAATCAATTTTCCCATAGGTTTCGTTACCTCTCACAGCTAGAGACTCCAAAGCAATCACCTTTTTTCACGGGATTTACGAAGCAGTGACTCGGTAATAACCCTGATTCTTTTTGAAAGTAAAAGACACTTTCAAACGACTCTTTGCTTATTACTCGTCACTAGACGCTTCTTAAATCACCTTTTTTCACGGGATTTATGAAGCAGTGACTCGGTAATAAGCCTGATTCTTTTTGAAAGTAAAAGACACTTTCAAACGAATCTTTGCTTATTACTCGTCACTAAACGCTTCAAAAATCACCTTTATTCTTCTGTTGCTTCTGCTGCTTTTGCTTCTTCTTGAGCTTTGGCTTGTGCGTCACGTAATTGCTGTTGTTGTTCAGCAAATTTGGTTAATGCATCGACTGTGATTAAATCGTCATCTTCATCATCCATATCACGAAGTTCAACTTCTTGATCGTCAATATCTAGAACACGCATATCTAAACCTAATGATTGTAACTCTTTAACTAATACGCGGAATGATTCCGGTACACCTGGTTTTGGAATTGGCTCACCTTTAACAATCGCTTCGTATGTTTTCACACGACCTACGACGTCATCTGATTTGTACGTTAAGATTTCTTGTAAAGTATAAGCTGCACCGTATGCTTCCAGTGCCCATACTTCCATTTCCCCAAAACGTTGTCCACCAAATTGCGCTTTTCCTCCAAGAGGTTGTTGCGTAACTAGTGAGTAAGGTCCAATTGAACGGGCATGTAATTTATCATCAACCATGTGGGCTAATTTAATCATGTACATTACACCTACAGAAATACGTCCGTCTAATGGTTCACCTGTACGGCCATCATAAAGAACGGTTTTCGCATCACTTGCAAGTCCAGCTTCACGTACTGTTTCCCAAACGTCTTCATCGCTTGCACCATCAAAGACTGGTGTGGCAATGTGGATGTTTAGGGCACGTGCTGCCATTCCTAAGTGTAACTCTAATACTTGTCCAATATTCATACGTGATGGTACTCCAAGTGGGTTTAACATAATGTCCACTGGCGTGCCGTCTGGTAAGAATGGCATATCTTCTTCAGGCATAATAAGTGAAACGACACCTTTATTTCCGTGACGTCCCGCCATTTTATCCCCTTCGTTAATTTTACGTTTTTGAACGATGTAAACACGAACGAGCATATTTACGCCTGGTGATAATTCATCGCCAGCTTCACGAGTGAAGACTTTAACGTCATGAACGATACCGCCACCACCGTGAGGAACACGTAGAGATGTATCCCGTACTTCACGTGCTTTTTCACCAAAGATTGCATGTAATAAACGCTCTTCTGCTGATAATTCTGTTACCCCTTTAGGAGTGACTTTACCTACAAGTAAGTCGCCATCTTTGACTTCCGCACCAATACGGATGATTCCCATTTCGTCAAGGTTTTTAAGTGCATCTTCCCCAACGTTTGGAATTTCGCGAGTAATTTCTTCAGGGCCTAATTTTGTATCACGTGCTTCTGATTCGTATTCTTCAATATGAACAGAAGTATAGACATCATCTTTAACCAGACGACGACTCATGATAATCGCATCCTCGTAGTTATACCCTTCCCATGTCATGAAGGCAACCAAGACGTTTTGACCTAAAGCCATTTCGCCTGATTCCATTGATGGGCCATCTGCTAAGATATCGCCTTTTTCAACGACTTCGCCAACGTTTACTAATGGACGTTGGTTATAGCTTGTTCCTGAGTTTGAACGACGGAATTTTGTAATTGTATAGTTATCTAATGTGCCTGTATTGCGACGAACGCGAATTTCAGACGCATCCATGTACTCAACGATTCCATCTGCTTTACAAATTAAAGCGGCTCCTGAGTCATGTGCTGATTTGTATTCCATTCCAGTTCCGATCCAAGGGGCTTTTGGATTAATCAAAGGCACCGCTTGACGCTGCATGTTGGCACCCATTAGGGCACGGTTGGAGTCATCGTTTTCTAAGAAAGGAATACACGCAGTTGCGACGGCAACTACTTGTTTTGGAGAAACGTCCATGTAGTCAACTTTATCAATCGATACTTCTAAGTTTTCACTTGTTAAACGTGCCATAACAACGTCTTCAGCAAACGTGCCATCTTCATTTAGTAAGCTGTTTGCTTGGGCCACAACGTAATGATCCTCTGTGTCAGCTGTTAAGTAATCAATCTTGTCTGTTACACGACCTGTTTCGCGATCAACGCGACGGTAAGGCGTTTCAATAAATCCATATTTATTCACTTTAGCATAAGAGGCTAAACTGTTAATTAAACCGATATTTGGTCCCTCTGGCGTTTCGATTGGACACATACGACCATAGTGGGAATAGTGAACGTCTCGAACTTCATAACCCGCACGATCTCGTGTTAAACCACCTGGTCCTAAGGCTGATAGACGACGTTTGTGCGTCAATTCGCCTAGTGGGTTGGTTTGGTCCATGAACTGAGATAACTGAGAAGAACCAAAGAATTCTTTGATACTTGCTACAACGGGACGAATATTAATTAATTGTTGTGGTGTCAATGTTTCCGTGTCTTGAATCGACATTCTTTCACGAACGACACGTTCCATACGAGCTAAACCGATACGGAATTGATTTTGTAATAATTCACCGACTGAACGAATACGACGATTTCCTAGATGATCGATATCATCTACGTTACCGATGCCTTCCATTAAGTTGAAGAAGTAGTTCATTGAAGCTACGATATCTGCTGGGCGAACGGTACGTATTTCATCCGTTGGGTACGCATTTCCAATAACATTCACTTCACGTTCTGGATCTTTTGGTGAGAAGACTTTGATGACTTGAACCGTCATTGGTTCTGTGACAACAGCATCCTCACTTGGATAATAAGTAACAGAATTTAAACCATTGTTGATGGCTTCTGCTAAAGTATCCATAACTTGATGACTTAAAACGGTTCCTTTTTCAGCTAAAATTTCACCTGTTTCAGGATCAACTAATGTTTCAGCTAAAGTTAAGTTTAATAGACGTGTTTTTAAGTCTAATTTTTTGTTAACTTTGTAACGACCAACTGCTGCTAGGTCGTAACGACGTGGGTCAAAGAAACGAGCAGTTAATAAGTTACGAGAACTGTCTGCTGTTTTTGGCTCACCTGGGCGAAGACGCTCATAAACATCTTTTAGCCCTTCTTCTGTACGAGAATCACTTGCATTTTTGTGCAAGTCTTTTTCAATTGTATTGCGTAGTGATTCGCTATCACCGAAAATTTCAAAAATAGTATCATCTGATCCAAAACCTAAAGCGCGGACCAAAACAGTTAATGGAATTTTACGTGTGCGGTCAATACGTACATATGAAATATCTTTTGCATCAGTTTCCATTTCTAACCATGCACCACGGTTTGGAATCACTGTTGAAGCAAAACCTTCTTTTCCGTTTTTGTCGGTTTTTCCATGGAAGTAAACGCCTGGAGAACGAACTAACTGAGAAACGATAACACGTTCTGCTCCGTTAATAATGAATGTTCCTTCTTCTGTCATTAATGGGAAATCACCAAAGAATACTTCTTGTGATTTCAATTCGCCTGTTTCGCGGTTCATCAAACGCAACGTGACATGTAATGGTGCCGAATAATTTGCATCATGGGCACGGGCTTCTTCTACTGTATACTTAGGTGTCTTTAACTCATAATCTACAAATTCCAACGATAAATTGCCATTAAAATCATCAATCGGCAAAATGTCTTCAAACATCTCTCTTAAGCCTTCATCTAAAAACCATTGATAAGAGTCTGTTTGAATCTCAATTAAGTTTGGTAATTCCAATACTTCACTGATTCTTGCGAAACTTCTACGTTCGCGGTGCTTTCCGTACTTTACTACGTGTCCAGCCAAGCTCTTCACCCCTCTAAAAAAATCTGCCAAAATAGCTATCTTTTGCATTGTTTCTTTTGTGTTACATAAATTAAATTTATGTGACGACGAACATTTTTTGCGGCTTTTGAGCAAAAAAAAACCAAAAATAGCGACAGCTTGTGCTGAAGTAACTACTTTTGTTCCTTATTTCCTCGCCGAAACGGACAATATTTCGTTTCTGCTCGTTTTTTTAGATAGTTTTTGCAACTCCTTATTATACACAGCCTTCATTCATCCGTCAAGTGGTTTTCTTGATATTTTCAAGCTTGTTTACATGTACAAAACCTTTTATACTTACTAACATACACATTTTTTAAAGGAGTGATTTCTTTGAGAGGAACCAAATACAAAATCCTTGCATTATTAAAGCAATCTAAGGCCATCGTTTCAGGGGAATCCTTAGCCAAAGAACTGAAGGTTTCACGAACGGCGATTTGGAAATCCATTCGCGATCTAGAAAAACTTGGTTACCAAATTGAACATTTAGCCAATGGGTATCGCTTTCTCTCTTCTAATGTTCTAGAAGCTGAAGAAATTGCTTTTGATGCTCTGTTAGCTGAAAACATTTTTATTGAAAAACAAATCGATTCAACAATGAACGCTGCCAAAGTAGCAGGAATGAACCATCAAGCGACACCTGCGTTATTTTTAACAGAGACACAAACCGGTGGCCGAGGGCGTTATGGTCGCTCGTTCTTTTCACCGGGAGGTCAAATTTATATGACCCTCTTACTCGAACCGAATCGAACATTTGAAGAGTTGCCCCAATATACTTTATTGACAGCAGTTGCCGTCGCTTCAGCGATTGATGAAGTGACTGGAAAAACTTGTAGCATTAAGTGGGTTAACGATATCTTTCTTAATGGTAAAAAAGTTTGTGGAATTTTATCTGAAGCGATGAGCGATTTTGAAACAGGGCAAATTTCCCATGTTACGATTGGTATTGGCTTAAACTTCGCCATTCCAAACGAACAATTTCCTGAGGAGTTACAAACCATTGCTAGCTCTTTATTCCCCAAAGGTGCACCGACCATCACTCGTAATGAATTGATTCAAAAAATTTGGCGTAATTTTTTTGAGCTACTTGACGGTCTACCCGACACTACGTATTTAGATTACTATCGAAATAAGTCTTTTGTCATCGGAAAAATCGTGAGCTTTACTCAACGTGGCATAACTTACAGCGGGAAAGCCTTACGTATTTCAGATGCAGGTGAGCTGATCGTACAAACCACAGCGGGTGAAATGACCCTTTCCTCTGGCGAAATCAGTTTAAGTGCGATTGACGGCAAACAGCTAAAATAAAAAAACTTCTCTTTTGTCACTACTTATGACGAAAGAGAAGTTTTAATTTTAAAATTGTTGCCAAAGGAGCGTTAAGAGTAACCCTAAGAAATACGTACTATTAAATAAAACCAAATTCTTAATTCCGTAACCAAAACTTCTTGGATGCGGTAAGCTTTCTTTGTGTTCTTTTAAATTTTTACGAATTTTTGGCAAGGTCGCTAAGACAATTAAAATCGGCCATTCAAAGACACCCAAGATTAAGCCTAATAAAATCGCTACATAACTACTATACATCAGTGTTTGGAATAAGATAATTCCTACGTCTCTTCCAATATAATACACTAATGTATAACGATGGTTCTCAATATCAGCTTCTAAGTCACGTAAATTATTTGCTAACATTAAGTTTGCAATGGTGAAAATTAATGGTAATGAAGCGAGAAAAATAGCTGCCACGCCCCACAAATTTCCCGTCAGTGCAAAAAGGCCTTCTTTAAAATCAATCACTAAGTAAAAAACTTTCTGTAAAGGTGTATTAATATAGACCGTAATCGCAAAAATTCCTAACCCCATCGTTACCCCACTAAAAATTTCACCTAACGGCATCCGCGACAGTGGGATCGGACCAAATGTATAAAAAATCCCAATAAAACAAACAACGCCACCCATCACAAGTAGTAACCAGCCCGTTTTTAAACTTAGAATGAGACCAATTAATAAAGTGAAAACTAGCATACTTAAAATTAAATAGCCAACTTTTTTAGGATCGAGCCCTTCTTTTCCAATGACATTGTTCTCATATTTATACGTTTCCGATTTGGCTTTTTGATAATCCATTAAATTATTAATTGCGGTGGTGGTCATATCAAAAACAAGCATCCCAATAAAAAATAAGACGGTGTTCCAAAAATTTCCTTCTTTAAAATACGTCAACGAAAAAACAATCGCAGTCAAAAAAGGAAAGAGACTCGCAATTTTTGTGCGAATTTCAACTAACTCCAAAAATACTTTAAGGTTCATTTGCTTACTCCAAATTAATTTTTATTTTGCCATTTCATATCCAGACTCAGAATCCAATTTAAAATTATCCTCTAAACCAGAAGTAATATAAACTTTGCCTTCGTGTGTAATAAAGATTGCATCCGTCCCTTTAGGTGTCTGTTCTTCAACAAAGCGCATGCCTTCTTCTAATCCTTTGGCAAAAAGCATCGTCGTCAATGCATCCCCATCAATCGAATCTTCGGTTAAAATCGAAACACTAGCTAAGTCATTATCGACTGGATAACCGGTTTTCGTATCAAAAATATGATGATATTTTTTGCCATCAACTTCTAAATAGCGCTCATAAACACCAGAGGTAACCACGGTTTTATCTGCCCCTTGAACGGATCCAATCACTGTCCCACGTGCCGTGTTTGGATCTTGAATTCCAATATTCCATTTTTGATCAGCACCACGAAAACTATGCCCAATGACTAAAATGTTCCCACCAAGGTCAACAATTCCAGATGTAACTCCTTCTTCACGTAAAATTTTAGCAACTTCATCGGCGATATAACCTTTGGCAATTGCCCCTAAATCCATAATCATGCCTTTTTCTTCAAGGTAGACTGTTTCGTTTTGGTCATCCAATTGGACTTTATTATAATCAAGCTTCGTCAACGCTTGATCAATTTCAGCTTGACTTGGTTTACGTGCATCATCAAAACCGATTCGCCATAACTGCGTAATCGCACCAATCACCAAGTTAAAAGCACCTTTTGATTCAACACTGTATTCTTTAGCTGTCTTAACTAAATAATAAATATCCGAAGACACTTTGACCGGTTCGATACCTGCTTTTTCATTAATTTTATCGATTTCAGAATCTGGCTCATTAATTGTAATTCGATCCCCTAAGTCTTTAATTCGAGCAAATGCCGGCGCTAAAGCCGCTTCTTTGCCTTCATCATAAACGCTTAAACGTGTATACGTACCAAGTAAGAATTGTTCTTCACGATACGGTTTTTCTCGTAAATTAGAAGTTCCTTGCTGAGACGATTCGCTTGAAGACGCCTCTGTCTGATTCGAGCTACAAGCGCCTAATGTCACGGCGAATAATAATAAGCTCAACCAATAGAAGTGTTTTTTATTCATACTGCCACCTTCATTTTCCTTATTTTATCTCTCTCATCATAACGTTTTTTCTGAAAAATGTAAAAGTCCAATAAATCCTTCCATAAAGCATAATAAAACAGGCAAAGAAGGGAGAATATCATCCGCCCACTTGCCTGTCTTATCTTTAAATTAAATTGAATTATTTTGTTGGATTGTCAATCGTGATAACTTCAGTTGCGCCATTTTCAGCTGCATTAATTAATTGTTCTGCATAAAGTACAAATGTATGGAATGAATGTGTTGCTCCTGTTACAACGTCAATATTACCAGGTGCGCCTTCTTCTTCTGCCATTTGAGCAACTAATGCTTCATTAAATGCTGGAATGAATTCTTCTGGTGAAATTCCTGCTTTGTCTTTCATCATTTCGTTATATTCTGCATTTTTAGTTTTTGATTCACCAGCTTCGTTGATGTTGTCATAGTTTGATTCTGTGATTTTTCCATCTTTCACAACAATTGAGAATGCTACACGGTAATCATTGCTGTAATTCTTTTCTTCTAATGTGTAAGTACCGTCTTGTAATTCGCCACCATTGTTAATTTTAATTACTTCTGTGTTTCCAGCTTGAGCTGCTTGAATTAATTGTTGGGCGTAATTTTGGAATGAATGGAATGAATGTGTTGCTCCAGAAACCACTTCAATACCTGCTGGATCTTGTGCTGCTGTTAAACCTTCATTAAATGCTGGAATAAATTCTTCTGGTGAAATTCCCGCTTTGTCTTTCATCTTTTTGTTGTATTCTGCATTCTTTGCTTTTGATTCGCCAGCTTCATTGACATTGTCATAGTTTGATTCGACAATTTTTCCGCCTTCAACAACGATTGAAAATACGACACGGTAATCATTGCTGTAGTTCGTTTCTTCTAATGTATAAGTTCCATCTTGTAATGTCACAGTTGGTGCCGCTTCTTCTGTAGTCGCTTCTGACGATTCTGCTACAGTAGACTCTTGTACTTCTGAAGACACTGGTGCTTCACTTGAAGATGCTTCAGATTTGCTATCTGGTGAGCAAGCTCCTAATACTAATGCTGAGAAAACTAATGCTGTAAACCCTGCTACTAATTTTTTTGCTTTCATTTCAATATCCACCTTTTCTTTTTACCTTGATTTTTCACAAATTAGTTTGTGATTCAATTAACATTTTACCCGATTTTTAACCGTTGTCAATCATTTTTTCATCAAAAAACAAATTTTTTCTATTTCACAAAAAGCGTCTTCTGTATTTTTTTTTTGTGAAATACTGAAAATATCCTTAGACAAATCAAGCTTTTCAATGTATAATGGTGTCGATTGTGCACTTATAAACTATTACATTTTGATATTTAAGGAGAGATTTAAATGGCAACAAAAAATATTGTCGTTGTCGGCGCAGGCTACTCTGGTGTGTCTGCTGTTAAATTTTTAGCTAAAAAGCTGAAAAAAGACAATGATGTTCAAATCACTTTAATCGACCGTCACTCTTATCATACAATGATGACTGAATTACACGAAGTCGCAGGTGGACGCGTAGAGCCAGAAGCTATTCAGTATGACTTACAGCATTTATTTGCTCGTCAAAAAAATGTTCAACTAGTAACAGATACTGTAACTGGCATCGACAAAGACAAAAAAATTGTCAAAACAAAACTAGGTTCTTATGCTTTTGACTACCTAGTATTAGGTATGGGTGGCGAGCCTAACGACTTTGGTACTCCTGGCGTTAAAGAAAATGGCTTTACTTTATGGTCATTCGAAGATTCTCTTCGCATTCGTGAACACATTTTGTCAACTGTTGCTAAAGCAGCAATCGAACCTGATGCAACTTTACGTAAAGCCATGTTAACTTTTGTTGTCTGCGGTTCTGGTTTCACTGGAATTGAAATGATTGGTGAGTTAATTGACTGGAAAGATCGTTTAGCAAAAGAATACAAATTAGACGCAAGCGAAATTACTTTAAAAGTTGTTGAAGCAATGCCAACAATTTTAAATATGTTAGACCGTAACGACGCTGCTAAAGCAGAACGTTATTTGAAAGATCAAAATGTTGAGTTAGTCTTGAACGCACCAATCGTTGAAGTAGCTGCTGATCACATCAAGTTAAAAGATGGTTCATCAATACCAACACATACATTAATTTGGACTGCAGGTGTTAAAGCGACAAGCGATGCTGCTGACTTTGGTTTAGAAGCCGCTCGTGGCAACCGTTTAGTAGCTAATGAATTCATGGAAGCTAAAGGATACGAAGACAAAAACATCTATGTTATTGGTGACTTAGTATTCTACGAAGAATTCCCAAATACACCAACACCACAAATCGTTCAAGCAGCTGAGCAAACAGGTCATACTGCTGCAGCAAATATTGTAGCTGCTATCAAAGGCGGAGAAAAACATAAGTTCAAAGGAAATTATCAAGGATTTATGGTTTCAATCGGTGCGAAGTGGGGCGTTGCCAACTTATTCGATAAAATTCACTTAAGTGGTTTCTTAGCAATTGTTATGAAACACATCGTCAACTTAAAATACTTCTTTGATATTCGTTCAGGTTACTATATGTTCCAATACATTATGCATGAATTCTTCCATATTAAAGACGATCGCAACGTCACTCGTGGTCATTCTTCTCGTTATGGTAACGTATTATGGAGCGTACCGTTACGCGTCTTCTACGGTTTAGTTTGGTTCATTGAAGC
>DXBN01000233.1 GCA_019116505.1 Candidatus Enterococcus avicola
CCGGAACAAAATCCAATTATGGTGCCACTAACCAATTGGACACGTGGGGATCGAGGCATGGCACAAAGTATGCCAATTTATGTGTTTACGAACTGTGATGAAATTGAAGTGCGCTATAATGGCAAATCACGTGGGTTTTATCAAAGAGAAGAAGATGGAAAGTTCAGTCATCTACCTTACCCACCAATTGTTTTAAGAGAATTTAACTTCTTATGGGGTGAACCTTTTGGACCATTGGATGTGATTGGTTATTTAAATGGCGAAGCCGTTGTAACGAAAGAATACACGAATGAGCCGGTAATCCATGATTTAGTCGTTGAAACAAGTCATGAGACATTAATTAAATCGGATCGTTGGGCAGCAGCTAAAATTACGATGAAAATCGTTGATCAAAAAGGTAACTTACTGCCATTCCTAATGGGTAGTGTTCGTTTAGAAAATGAAGGCGGCGAAATCTTAGGAGGCAATGACGTCCCTGTGATTGGTGGGTCCGCTGTTTGTTGGGTACGTACTTTACCAGAGACAAATGAAATTAAATTAGTCGCAACTTACGGGCAATTTAAAAAAGAAGTAATGATTCACGTCGAAGGTTAGGAAAAGAGAATAAAAAGAGCGCAATCCAACGCTGTCCTTGATTAGACGAGTGCTGGATTGTGCTTTTTGTTTAATTGACGGAGTCCTCAATTTGTTGCTTTAAATCTTTGAGAATCAATTTTTTATGATCGGTTAGTTCAAAAATGTCGATATTCGAATAAGTATCAGGTAGGTGCTGAATCAAAGGTTGAATAGCCCAAAGACCAGCGTCATACTTCGAAAGAATTTTTGATTCACTTAAATATGCTAGAACACGAAAACTATTGAGGGCGCTATAGATAGGATTTTCTTCAAAGTGGGCGATACAATCGTAATAATCAGCTAAGATTGCATTTAGATAATCTTCTTTAGCAATTGGATGAAAAAGCGTTTTAACAGGTGGTCCATCAAAGCAAATCCCTGCGTGATAAATAATCGTTAGGTGTGTAGCCAAGTCGATATCGGTTTGACCTAGGCGGGATAACCATTTAGTCGGTTCATTCGTGTAGCGGGAACGCCAAAATTCACTGTAATGAAATTCAAAAGGATAGGGATGCTGCTGCTGATTTAGTTGATTGGTTGTTAAGATGCTTAACTCAATCGGAAAAGGCGCATTTGAGCATTGCAGTAATAGTTTGCTTAAGGCGATTTTTTTCTCAAATTGAAGGGAGTCCTTTATCAAAATCAAAAGATCGATATCGCTTTTGTTAGGATTGAATCCCCAAGAGCAAGCGATCCATGAAGATAGCAGCCTAAATAAGATTCACTTAAAAGTATTTTGATGTCATGATTGAGTGTAGCAAGAACCTTTCGTACAGGTAATGGCAATTTTTGAAATTTTTCATCCATATCAGGTGGCTCCTTTCATTGACTTGTCACCACTTTTTGCTTACTATCAATTTATCTGTAAACGGTAACGAAATCAATGATAAAAGAGGTGTCGCGATGCTTATCCGAGAAATACAAATAAAAGATAACGAAGCAATCAAAAAAATTATCCAAAATTCATTAGAATCATTAGGCTTAGCCATCCCGGGTTCGGCTTATTTTGATCCACAGTTGTCACATCTCCAGCAGTACTATTCTGGCTTAGCACAGGCTAATTATTGGATTGTGGAACACGAAGGCCAAGTTGTTGGAGGCGTAGGGATCGCGCCTTTCAATGAGCAAGCCAAAATTTGTGAGTTACAAAAATTGTATTTAAGCCCGCAAGCTCAAGGTTTAGGCTTAGCTAATCAATTAATGGAAACGGCACTCGCTTTTGCTCAAAAGCATTATAATTACTGTTATTTAGAAACGATGCATGAATTAGTGGCCGCTTGTCGACTATATGAAAAATTTGATTTTACTTTGTTAGCAGAGCCACTCGAAGGTTCAGAACATTCCGCGATGGATGCTTGGTACTTAAAGCACTTAAATAACTGAAGAATAACTGTCATGTTAAAAAGTAGACGGCTGTTGATTCCTCTCAATAGTCATGGATGAGGCTATATTTATTGGGTTATCAAAAGAGTCACCACAATTAGTGATTTTAGGACCGTTATTTTTCCACTAATCCTAAAAGGGTGTCAGCGTTTTTGATTTCAAACTCATTTTTTTATGGCTTCAAAGGTGAAAATCGAATGATTCGTTGAAGGTTTTTGGTTATATTGATAATCTGGAGAACAAGTAATGGCGGTAAAACCAATTTTTTCGAGCAAATTTTTGAATTCTGATAAACCGTACCATCGTATACAAAACTTTTGTAATTCGCTTGCAACTAATTTGCCATCACGCCATTTTTCATACGTTAAATAAGACAAAGTTGTTTGTTTGACCCAATCAATTGCAATGGATTTACTTTCAAGTAAAATCCCTTCATTTGCTGATGTTGAAAAAGTAGAGGTATCAACTGCTCCTGCTTGCCAATCTATTGGTAACACAAGGTCGACGATTAATCGCCCTCCTTTTTCAAGATGATGATAAAAATTCAATAGGGTTTGTTGGGAGTCATCCAAAGATTCTATTAGACAAAACGAACCTGTGGGAACGACAATCGCTTCATAAGTTTGGTTGAATGAAAAATTCACAAAGTCAGCCTTATAGAGTTGAGGTGTTAAGTGACGTTCCTGACAGTGTTTTTGACAAGAATCGAGCATTGCAGAAGAAGCATCGAAACCATCCACATCGAACCCTTGTTCAAGTAAGGGGATTAGAAAACGTCCAAATCCGACTGCGGCTTCTAGTATTTTTCCTTTCGTGTGAGACAATCGTTCGAGATAATATTCGATGTCTCCGTTAATGGAGTATCCAATAGGTTTCGTAAAATCATAAACCTCGGTACACAATGGACCATAAGAATCAAACATTTTTTTCCTCCAGTTCTTTTATTTCTAAGTATTCATTTTATGCCTTTTTAATCGGAATATAGATATCCATTACTAATTGTGCTGAGCCATGGCAACGTTCATCGTAAAATTCAAAATCAAGCTTATTTTCATCAAATAGATATCCACTTTTTGGAAACCATTCTAAAAAAATATATCGCCACGTTTCTTTAACCATTTCCGCCAAGGGATCTTCCTGATAAGAAGTGGCAGTTTCGGTGTTGTCGATTGGTGGGGTGGTAAAAATGACATATTCCGCAGAGGGAATGTTGCAAGTCATCATTTCTTTTGTAGTTTTGGAATAATCTGGAACAATAACACCAAATAAATAAGTAACCGTTTTACTTTTTGGTGTAGCAATGCAAATTCCAACCTCTCCGTGCGTAGGAGGGTCAAGTAAATCATACATTTTTTGTTCTAAATTTTCTCCAGTATATGTTTCCCAATAGGCAGCAATATCTTTGGTAGACGCACGAGAACTAGCTGTTTCAATCCCAAAACCAGCAACTAAAAAGGAAGATTTATAACGAAAATCGATCTTCACTTCTTCTGGGTTAAAACGAACGAAGTCGCAATAGTCTTCAGATTCAAGCGCGGTGTAACGATTTAAATAGATTGAAGGACTGTAACCAAAAGTTTTACGAAAAGCTTTTGAGAAACCACTCGCTGTTTGAAAGCCGTAGTCTAAAGCGACATCGATGATTTTTTCGCGATGTAGCAAATATTGTCTAGCAGCTACTAAGCGTATCATTCGGACATAATCCATCAACGGTGTTTTTTGATAATGACTAAAAATTCTGCAAAAATGTGAAGTTGAATATCCAACGTAATCTGCAATTTGTTGCGCAGTCAAATTGGATTTTAAATGTTGTTTGATAAAATCAATGCTACGCAAAATATTTGCTTGATGTTCCAAAGAGCAACCTCCTTAGTCAACTATTTTCTTTTTATTATAACAAGTTTTTGTCAAAGAGCTGTTCCAATTTCATCAAGCTTTCGTATACGAATGCTTTGATTCTACTTGCTAGTTAAAAAATAGCCGATATGCTAAGAAAGCATACGGCTATTTTTTCAGTTATTCAACAGTCACGGATTTTGCTAAATTCCGTGGTTTATCAACGTCGTATCCGCGCTCAAAGCTAGCATAGTATGCGAGCAATTGGAGCGGGAGAATTGCGATGAG
>DXBN01000234.1 GCA_019116505.1 Candidatus Enterococcus avicola
ATAAGCTTCACGACCTGGTGGACGACGAAGTAATAAGGACAACTCACGGTAAGCAACCGCTTGTTTTGATAAATCATCAAAGACAATTAACACATGTTTTCCTTGATACATAAATTCTTCGGCCATTGCCATTCCTGCATATGGTGCAATATAAAGCAGTGGTGCTGGTTGTGAAGCTCCCGCTGCAACCACAATAGTGTAATCTAATGCGCCGTATTCCCGCAATGTTTCAACTTGTGTTCTTACAGTTGAATCTTTTTGGCCAATCGCCACATAAATACAAACCACATCTTGACCTTTTTGGTTAATAATCGTATCAATCGCAATCGCTGTTTTTCCTGTCTTGCGGTCACCAATGACTAATTCACGTTGACCACGACCAATTGGTACTAAAGCATCAATGGCTTTTAAACCGGTTTGCATGGGTTCTGAAACGGATTGACGTTGCATAACACCTGGCGCTTCAGCCTCAATTGGACGAAATCTATCCGTTACAATCTCACCTAACCCATCAATCGCTTGACCTAAAGGATCAACTACGCGACCAATTAAAGCATTACCAACCGGTACTTCCATGATTTTACCTGTTCGCTTGACTTGATCGCCTTCACGAATCGTTTCAAAATCGCCTAAAACGATAATCCCAACATCATTGGCTTCCAAGTTTTGTGCCATACCAAAAGCGCCATTTGAAAATTCAAGTAATTCGCCACTCATTGCGTTTTCTAAACCGTGAGCACGAGCAATTCCGTCACCAACATAGGTCAATGTACCTGTTTCTTCTATTGAAACGGTATTTTGATAATTTTTAATTTGCTCTTTAATTAGAGCGCTAATTTTTTCTGATTTAATAGACATCCGCTTCACCTCTTCTACTCTGTCTTAGCGACTCAATTCTTTTTTAAGATTGTTTAATTGTGTTCTTAGACTACCATCTAACCTTTGATGACCCACTTCAACAACTACGCCACCTAAAATTGTCGGATCAATCTTTTCCTTTAATTGAATCACCTTACAATGAAATTGAGTTTTTAGCTTTTGAACGAGTTGGTCTCTTTGAGTTTCCGTTAAAGGAATCACTGTCGTAACTTGTGCTTGAACAATGCCTTTAGCCGCATTAAAACGTTTTTCAAATTCTTCTAAAATAACAATTAATTCTGGCATACGATGATTCTCACCAATTACTGCTAGGGCTCTTTTTGAAATTGTTAGATAATCTTCTGTCAATTCATCTAGGACAATTTTTTTCGCTGACCACTCGACACTTGCCTGATTGAGAAATGACTCCAATTCTGGAATCTTTTTCAATTGTTCTCGTAAGTCTTGTACATCATGAAAAACGGCATCCAGCGCTTGTTCTTCTTCCGCCAATTCAAACAAAGCTTTGCCGTATCGTTTTGCAACTTGATAGCTATTTTGGCTCATTGTCCGAACCTAAACCTTCAATGTATTGATCAATTAAAGCCGTTTGATTGTCCATCGATAAGTCATTATTTAAGATTTTTTCTGCGACTTGGAGTGAAAGATTTACTACTTCAGCTTTGGCTTCTGCTAGAGCTTTTTCGCGTTCATAAGCCAATAATTCTTCTGCTTTGGCTTTCATTCGCGCAACTTCCTCTTTCGTCTCAGATAAAACTGTTTGGCGGTTTGACTCTCCAATTTCTTTGGCTTCTTGAATAATTTCCATTGCTTCATTCTGTGATGCCGCTAAGCGTTCTTTGATTTCAACTTCATGAGCATTTGCACGAATACGTGATTGTTCTGCGGAATCTAAATCATTGCTAATGCGTTCTTCACGCTGCTTGAAAATATCAGTTATTTGTCCCCAAGCAAAGTGTTTAATTAACAATAATAACAAGATAAACGAACCAGTCACAACAAACACGCTACTAATTAACGTTGGGTGCCCACCAGCATTTAATAAAAATAAGTGATTTAGCATTTGCTAGACACTCCTATTCTCTATTGTGTTTTCTTTTTTTATGATTCAAAAAAAGCAGAAGGATTGTTGAAAGTAATCACTTCTGCTTTGTCTCTTGTTATTAGTTTAAAACAAGAAGTAAGGCAACTACAACCCCTAGAATAGGCACAGCTTCGATAAAAGCCATCCCGATAATCATTGTTGAACGTAACTCTCCAGCCATTTCCGGTTGACGAGCCATTGATTCCAATGTTTTAGATACTACTTTTGAGTTCCCGTATGCTGCACCTAGTGCTGATCCGATAATTGCTAATCCTGCTGCGATAAAATTCATAATTTTTTCCTCCTAGTATAATTGTTTAAGAAATTTTTAATGCTCTGGTGCGATTTTATGACTTAAGAACACCATCGTCAATGTAACAAAGACGTATGCTTGAATGCCTCCAATAAATAGGGAGAAACCAATCCAAACCATTTCTAAAGGTATAGCTAGTGGTATGGCAATCCACCCTAAAGCACCGACCATCGAAACGATTAATCCTAAAAGAACTTCCCCTGCAAAAATATTTCCGTAAAGACGTAAGCCTAAACTAATCACATTCGTAAATTCTTCTAACAACTTTATCGGTAAAATGAAACTAACTGGTCTTAAATAAGAGTTCAGTAAGTAATCTTTAAACCCTTGTTGCTGGATACCCATATAATGGGTAAAGGTAATCACCATCATCGCTAATCCCAATGTAACAATCGGATCCGCCGTTGGACTCTTCCATAAGCTTATTCCGTCGGCTGTCACCAACTTGGTAACTAACCCAATCTCATTTGAAATGAGAATAAATAAAAATAAGGTAAAACCTAATAAATGATAATTATTCACTTCTCTACTTGGCAGCTGGCTACTTAATATCCCTCTAACAAAATCAATAATATATTCGATAAAGTTTTGTTTGCCCTTAGGTTTCAACTGTAAATTTCTTGTGCAGAAAAAGACAACTGAAAAAATAATAATACACGTAAGTAGGGTCATCAGAATAAGGGTACCATCAAACCAAATAGGTCCTATTTGAAACAGGAGTGAACGTTCTTCCAAAATTCTTCACCTCTTTCTAAAAATCCCAACGACTACAAAAAGTTTGTTCGTTTTTTCTCATACAATAATGACAACTCGTATCATAGCACTTACTAGAGAAAATTTCAAAACTTTTCAGTAAAATTTCGAGCTCTATCCATTTAAATTTTTAATTGTAAATCAACATGTGCATTATTTTATTAATAGTAAAATAAAATTCGCTTGCTAGAATAAAAATAACATAGAAATTTTCTTAAAAAAAGTTCTTAAAAGCTTGTTGTTATCGATTTTTTAATACCCGTTGAATTTGTCGCTCTTGATCTTTACGTTTTAATGATTCCCGCTTATCATAATCTTTCTTTCCTTTTGCGAGACCAATTAGAACTTTCGCAAAGCCGTCTTTTAAATAGACTCGCAACGGGACAATGGTCATTCCTGCGTTTTTTGCTTCCGTTTCCCATTTGTGAATTTGTTTTTTATGTAATAGAAGTTTTCTCGTACGTAAAGGGTCATGATTAAAAATATTTCCTTGTTCATAAGGACTAATGTGGACATTCGATAAAAAAGCTTCACCATTACGAATTCGAATAAATCCATCTTTTAAATTAATTCGACTATTACGAATCGATTTGATTTCTGTTCCTTGTAATACAATTCCCGCTTCTAGTGTATCAACAATAATATAATCATGACTAGCCTTGCGGTTTTGTGCAACGACATTTCCTTTGCCTTTTGGCATCTATAATCCCTCCTAGCCTCATTTCTTTCTATCGGTTTTTTTCCGATTCTTTTTAACGGCAGAAATATAAAATGGTTTTTTCTTGCCTTTTTTCTTGCTTTTTGTGTCTTTTTTTCCTTTTGCTTCATTCATCCGAACTGTTTCGCGTTCGTTTCGGCGAGAATTTGTTTTTTTCGATTGACGATCTTTCATAACAATTGGCGCTACTGGTTCTGCATCCAGTAGTTCAAAATCTATTTCCCGTGTTTCTGGATCTGATTTCGTGACTTTGATTCGAACTTTTTGTCCTATTTTAAAAGTTATTCCTGTACGTTCACCAACTAAAGCTAAGTGGTTTTCAAAATAATGGAAATAATCTTGTTTTAAGGTACTCATATGAATAAGACCTTCGATTGTATTCGGCAATTCAACAAAGAAGCCAAATTTTAGTACCGAACTAATGACCCCTTCAAATTCTTCACCCACATGGTCCGCCATAAATTCGGCTTTCTTCAAAGCGTCAACTTCACGTTCTGTCGTAACAGCTCGACGTTCCATTTGTGAACTATGAAAAGCAATCTCAGGAATTTCTTCCGCCCAATAGGCTTGATTTTCGTCAGATGAATTATTTTGATATGAACGGATTAAACGATGGACAATTAAGTCTGGATAACGACGAATCGGTGAGGTAAAGTGCGTATAGTACTCGGCAGCTAAACCGTAATGTCCATAGTTATCTTCTAAATATTTTGCTTGCTGCATACTTCTTAAGAGCATCGTATTTAACACAAGTGATTCTGCTCGACCCGAAACTTCTTCTACAATCGATTGGAGTGTCTTTGGATTAACTGATCCTTTGGTATTTTTTACGACAATACCTAAAATTGAGGCAAAATCGATAAAACGACGCATTTTTTCTTCTTTGGGTTCCTCATGAATTCGATAAATAAACGGAAATTTCTTTTGATTGAAGTGTTTTGCGACTGTTTCATTGGCAGCTAGCATAAATGATTCAATTAAACGTTCCCCCACTCCACGCTCACGAAAGACAATTTCCAACGGGTGCCCTTCTTCATCAACCACAATTTTAGCTTCGTTATCTTCAAACGAAACTGCACCACGGCGTTTACGCATCGCTTCTAATAAATGATGCAACTCTGCCATTGTTTGAAACATTGGGACCAATGTTTCATATTTGACAAGTGTCTCTGGTTCTTCTTCTTCTAAAATTTCATTGACCGCCGTATATGTCATACGCTGGGTTGTTTGGATAATACTTTCAAAAATATCATACTTCACAACGGTTCCATTCGCATCGATTTCCATTTCACAACTCATTGCTAAACGGGGCACGTTTGGATTCAACGAACAAATCCCATTTGATAAACGTTGCGGAATCATCGGAATAACACGGTCAGTCAAATAAACACTTGTACCACGTTCAAACGCTTCTTGATCTAAAGCACTATCTTGGGTCACATAATAAGAAACATCGGCAATATGAACACCTAAGAAATAATTACCATTGGCTAAACGTTTGACCGTCACTGCATCATCCAAATCTTTTGCATCTTCCCCATCAATCGTGACGATTTCTTGACCAATTAAATTGCGACGATTCGGAAAATCAGCAGGATCGACCGTATCTGGCACCTCATTGGCTTGCGCTAAAACTTCGTCTGAAAACTTCGTTGGAATGCCATTTGCAATCACGATTGACAAAATATCCATTCCCGGTTCATCTTTATAACCAATAACTTGTTTCACTAGACCTTCAAAAGTCATACCATATTCTGCTTCAGGATAATGGGTGATTTCAACAATTACTATACTGCCATCCATCGGGCGAACACCTTCATCTGCCACTAAAACTCGGAAACCACTCAATTTTTTATCTTTAGGAATCACAACTCCGTATAACTGGGTTTCACGAATCTCTTCATCACTAAATAAACTAAATTCCCCAACAATTTGTGTTGTTTGGCGTTGACGAATTTCAATAACCTGGCCTTCTGCGCCTTTTTCTTTAAACGGGTCAGCTGGATGCGTAATATCAATCGCTACCGTGTCCCCATCTAAAGCAAATAAAGTCTGTTCTTTTGGAATATAGACATCATCTTCTTCTGGATCAATTGTTACAAAGCCAAAGCCACGCTCATTACGACGGAAGGTACCTTCTAATAAAATTTGTTTTTGCGGCAATTTAATTTTGCCTTTTTTGGTAAAAATCACACTTTTTTCTTGTTCCATTGTGCCAATAGTTTTGACTAACGTCTTAAAGTCAGTTCCAGCTTGTAAGCCTAAACCTTCAGCGATTTCTTCTAAAGAAAAGCTTTTTTTACTGCTCGCCTCCATGAAATCAATAACTTTTGATTTTATTGTTTCTTTCATTTGTTTTCCTCATTCCAAGAGAGTCCTTCAGTAAAATCGAGCACATCTCTTTCTAATTCTTTGCGGCTGACGCCTACCGTAATCACATGACCACTTTCTGGGTACCACTGTAAAGTCACTCGCGTTTGTTTAAGTAACTGAGCCGCTTCAAATACAACTTGTGGATCAATCAACGCGTCTTTTCCGGCTTGTGCCAAGAACACTGGTTGCGTAATTGTTGGTAATTTCTGAGTAAGCTCCTCCGAAAAACGACCGATAGCCTCAATTTGTGCTACTGAGTTCGTTGAAATTTGTTGTTCCGTTTCATCATTCCAACTTTCTTTTAAAACATGTTTTGCGTAAATCATAAAGTTTTTATGAATCGTACTTTCTCGTTTCACAAGCGGAGAACAAAACGCCCCGCCACCAATAACTGCCGAATCATTTATCGCTAAAATACGAGTCGCATAAACGCCACCCATTGATAAACCAAAAACAGCAATTTCTTTATAACCTTTTTCTTTTAAAAATGCTAAAGCTGCCTGTGCATCTTGCCACCACTGTTCAGGTGTTTGTTCTAAAATATTCGCCGGATTTTGCGTTCCATGTCCTGAGAATAATGGCGCATAGACCGTATATTGATTTTTTTCTAAATGACGAGCCAACATTCTGACGTCGTTGAAACTTCCTGTATAAGCGTGTAGTAATAAAACTGCTCGTGGTCCTTTTTCAAAGAAAAGGCTTTCTGGTAATTGTTGCATTCATTCTTCACCTCATAAACTATTCTAACATACAAGAAGTTGAAATGCGCTTGCGAGCTAGTTTTGTCGACAAAAAAAGAACTCAGTTTTAGATTTATCGCTACCAATGTCAAAGGAATCTTTCACATTCACCGCTTACCCAATTCTAAGTTCTTCATTTTTAATTAGTTGATGATAATAACACAAGTACAAAAAGTAAAACCATCCAGAGCGCTCCTAAGACAGCTGTTGTTCTTTGCATCACGGCTTCAAATCCACGCGCTTTTTGTTTACCAAAAAGTTGGTCCGCACCGCCACTAAATGCACTTGCGGCACTATTTTGTTTACTTGGTTGCAACATGATTGTGATAATCAAAATAATTGAAATAACAATAACCGCACCTAAAATAAAATTATACATGTAAAAAACCTCCTTTGACCATAGAATCCACTAATCATACTTTAGCACAAGTTTGATTCTTTGACTACCAAAAATCATGCTTTCAATCGAAAAAAACTTAGACTTCTCTAGTCAAGATTAACGTCTGATAGTCTTCATTTTCTAAGGAACTTCGCGATTTTTGTTTCATTTTTTCAATAAAACCCATTTTATAGTAAAACGGCAGCCCCATTTGATTGTTCTCTGCCACACTAACCGTTTGAGTTCCAATCCCTTCCGTTTTCTTTTGCATCATTGTAAAGTGATTTAATAACTGACTTCCATACCCTTTTCTTTTTTCAGTCGGATCAAGATATAGAACATAGACACTCCCAACACCTTCTGCCTCAATGCCGCCAGCAATACAACCAACAATCTTATCTTCGACCTCATAAACATAGTAACCAGACCAATCTTTTGAAAAATGGGTCACTTCATCGATTAACCGCGTAGGATTATAAAACTCCTCAATCACTCGCTCAATATAGGCTGTTGTATATAACTTTTGATACGTCTGACGCCAAGCCTCGGTTAATATTTTCTCCAAAACCGGAACGTCTTCTTTGGCTGCTTTTCGAAACATAACCCCACCCCTTTTTATTGTTTTCATTATAACACGGAAATCGTTGACAGTATTCTTTTGTTTCGCTAGTCTATTAATAAGAAAGAGAGTCGAAAGGGGTTCCTCATGAAAACTGAAAAAGAAAAAAGCTTCGATGGCGAATGGTATGATCCAAACGGCGATGCTGAATTAATTACTGAACGTGAACTTGCGATGGATTTATGTCACCAAATCAATTTACTACCAATGAATAGTCCTGAACGTGAACCGTTACTTGCCAAGCTTTTTTCAAATAAAAAGCCAAATGCTATTATTATGAATCCTATTTGGGCTGACTATGGCCTTTATTCCACAATTGGTGAAGGTTCATTTATTAATCGCAATGCTTATCTGATGGATGGTGGTAAAATCACAATCGGTAACCATTGCTTTATCGGCCCAAACTGTGACATGTATACGGTCAATCACGCTTTTGATCCGATTGAACGTCGGACAGGTTTAGAAGTTGCACTTCCTATTTTAATTGAAGATGATGTTTGAATTGGTGGCGATGTCACGATTACACCTGGCGTCACCATTGGTAAAGGTAGTATTATCGGAGCGAAAAGTCTCGTTAATAAAGATATCCCAGCCAATGTCATCGCAGTCGGTAACCCGTGTCGCGTCTTACGTGTTCTGACTGAAGCAGATAAGCTTTCTGTAAAAAAATCATTGATAACCACCGATTGAAAAATAAACATCCCCCCGTATCGTTCTTAATTTTCGAACAATACGGGGGTATTTAATTTCCTTATTTAAAATCTGTAATTTTATCGGCTGATAAACGCACAGACGTATAACCAACTTCTTTGGCTTTACCAATCGAAAGAATCATAACCGGTACATAGCGTTCTTTATCCAATCCAAAAGCCTCTGCCAACAAATCTTCTTTGAATCCGCCAATCGGGTTGGTTTCATAACCATGGGCGCGGGCAACTAACATCAGTTGCATTGCGACTAAACTCGCATCAATTTTTACGACATCATTCATCTTTTCTCTAGATAAATTATTGTAAAGTGGAATAATTGAAGAAAGTTGCTTATC
>DXBN01000029.1 GCA_019116505.1 Candidatus Enterococcus avicola
TGTTCCGGTAAAGGAAAAACAAGTTCGCCATCTTTAGAATAGAGGAAGCGATCACGAGCAATTTTTGCCACGTAGTCTTCATCTTCCAATAAATCAACTTCTTTTTCTAATTTAGCTTTCTTTTCTTTTGACGCTTCTTGCGTCGCGACGGCCTCACTTTGATACTTTTCTAGGTTTTGCAAACGAAGATAGTCGTTAAAAAGCGAAATCCCCACACTTAGGAAGATGACTGTTGCAATCGCAAAAACCAAGGCTAAACGACGGCGACGAAAAATAACTTCACGACGTTTTTTAACTTGTTGCGCATAATGTTGTTTTGCGTAGTCATTTTCAAGAAACTCAATTTTATTTGGTTCTTCTTGATTCATGCCATTTCCTCCGTTTGTATGATAGTCGATTTTATTATACCAACAACCCAATGGCTTGTCTAACCTATTTTAGTCAATTGACTCTTGTTTTTCATCAGAAATCAACGTATACATTTTCGCTGCATCTTCTTTTTTTGTTGATTCATGCAATTCGTTAATTTTATAAATCACCAATCGATTACCAAATTGAATTTGTAATTGATCGCCTACTTTAACCGTACTACTTGATTTTGCTACTTTGCCGTTAATTTGAATACGGCCTTTATCTGCCACTTCTTTTGCGACAGAACGACGCTTAATAATTCGGGAAATTTTCAAAAATTTATCTAATCTCATTTTTTTCGCCTCATTCTATTTAAGATTTTTTTGCCAAATGGTAAATAAAACCATTCTCTGATACTAAACAATTTAAAATATAACAGTGCCGCAATGAAACTTGTGATACCAATTAAAACGCCAGCGAATGTTAAAAATAGTGCCATCGTTCGATCGATTTGCGTCCCATAAAAAAAAGTAAATATGCGATAAAATAAGCGAATCACTACGGCCATTACGCCAATGGAACCTAGCAAGCGCCAGCCGAAAAGTCGCTCATGCCAAAAGCGGTTAATCGCTTTGCTTTCATTTTTTATAAACCAATAAAGCGTACAGACTAAGGCTGCTAATGTCGCATAACTCGCTCCAAGTGTCCCCATCAAATAGACAAGCAATGGTGTTAAAACAATTTTGACAGCAAATCCCACTAAAGCGCCTTGATAGGCTGGTCGAAAATGATTGCGACTTTGCGCGATACTTTGATAACCTTGGACAACCGCCATCAAGACAATTGAAAAAACAAAAACGCTCAAAACTTGATTGCCCGCACCGTCAGTAAATAACGTGTAGTTAATATAAGGCATTACTAATGCTAAACCAACCGAAGCTGCCAAGCCAATCGCAACAGTTAAGCGCAAATACAACTTACTCGCAAAAAGATAGGTCGCTGATTTTCGATTTTTTGAGTAATGCGTCAGTGTTGGTAAAAAACTTGTACTCAGTGCTAAAGCTACAACTAGTCCCAGTTGAACTAATGGTTGTCCGCGGTCAAAAACGCCCTTTTCAATCCGCGCCATTTCAAATGGTGTCCCACTTAAACGCAAGAAATTAACTAAAAAGAACGAATCGATTAACTGCAACATTAGTAAGTAACCACTGTAAATCGAGACTAAACCGCCTTCGACTAAAAAGCGACGTCGGATACTCGATTGTGGTAAGCGCCAAAAACTTTTCTGCCAAAAAGGTAACGGCAATTGCGAATAACGTTGATGCGCATAAAATAAAATACCGACTGCCACGAGACCGCCGACAAAGGAACCCGCCATCGAAATCGCCCCGACTTGATAAATCGTCAACTGGAAGAAACGAAAACTAGCAGCAGCGAATAAAATGACTCCGACACGAACGAGTTGTTCTACGACTTGCGACAGCGCCGTTGGTACTAAAATCAATTGCCCCTGTAGATGTCCACGATACATCGTTAATGGCGGAATCAGTAAAAAAGTAAAGGAAATGACTTGAATGCTCATTTGTAACGCTACATCTCCCATCAAAAACGCAATCGGGCGACTGAATACAAAAAGGATTCCCCACAAAGCGAGAGAGATTGCCGAAACAAAAGTTGTTAATTGCCCCAAGGTTTGTTCCTCGTCAAAACCATTTTGTTCAGCGACATATTTAGAAATAAACTGGGGTAAACCAGTAAGTGCCAAAGTCATCGCAAGCCCATAAAAAGGATAGACTTGTTGATAAACGTAGAATCCTTCGTCGCCGACTAAGTTTTGCAAGGGCACCCTGTAAACAGCACTCAAGACTTTTGCAAAGAAGGCAGCAATCGTCAAGACTAAAGCGCCGCGCATCATTTTTTTCAGCTCATATCTTGCCATAGCAACCTCCTACTCACCTGTTTTTGTAGCTGTTTTCTTTTTAAAACGCTCCTTACGTAAAGCTGCGACAAAAGATTGAATTTCATTTAACCAAACCATCGTCTTCATATTGTTTGGAATCGTCAATTTAATATGCATTTGATCTTTTTCAACACCGAGCGTCGATTTTAATTTTGTTTTGCCTAACGCACTAAAAAGTTGTTCCATATCGTAAGCCTTGGTACCAGCCTTGCTTAATGTAAGAACGACTTGTTGCCCTTGACGACGAATGCGTTCGAGTAAACTGCGATCCCCATTCATTTTCAATTCACCCACTGATAATAAATGAGCGACTTCCGTTGGATACTCCCCAAAACGATCCAGCAAATCATCTTGTAATTCATCTAAGCTGTCAATCGTCTCAAGTTCACGAATTCGTTTATAAATTTCAATTTTTTGACGTTCGTCTTCAATATATGTTTCTGGTAAATAAGCATCCAAGCCAAGATCAATCTCAACCGATGTTTTTTCTGATTGGGTATTTTTTCCTTGCTTGCGTTGGACAGCCTCGGTCAGCATTTGTGAATACAAATCAAAACCGACAGAATCAATAAAGCCATGTTGTTGGGCCCCGAGTAAATTTCCAGCTCCACGAATCGATAAATCACGCATCGCAATTTTAAAGCCCGAACCTAACTCGGTGAAATCTTTAATCGCTTGAAGGCGTTTTTCACTGACTTCGTTCAAGATTTTTTGTTGTTCATACATAAAGTAAGCATAGGCCACACGATTACTTCGACCGACACGTCCTCTTAATTGGTAGAGTGTCGATAAGCCCATATAATCGGCATTTTCAACAAAGAGCGTATTGGCATTTGGAATATCCACACCTGTTTCAATAATCGTTGTTGAAACAAGGACGTCGTATTGTCCCTCAATAAAATCAAAGAGCGTATTTTCTAACTGGATTTCTGACATTTGCCCATGTGCATAACCAATTCTAGCTTCTGGTACGAGTGCTTCTAGTTCCGAAACTTTTTGTTCGATTGTCGCCACGCGATTATACAAGTAAAAGACTTGTCCGTCACGGGCCATCTCACGTAAAATCGCTTCCCGAATCGCTCCAGGATTGGTTTCCATAACGTATGTTTGAATCGGATACCGGTTTTGTGGCGGTGTTTCAATGACCGATAAATCCCGAACTCCTAGCATCGACATGTGAAGCGTTCGAGGAATCGGGGTCGCGGTTAATGTTAAAACATCGACTTGAGAACGCAATTGTTTCAAACGTTCCTTATGTTTAACGCCAAAACGCTGCTCTTCATCGACAATCAGTAAGCCTAAATCGGAAAACTTAATATCTTGTGATAGTAAGCGATGCGTCCCAACAATAATATCTACTTGTCCCTTACGTAATTTTTCTAATGTTTCTTCTTGTTGTTTCTTCGTTCGGAAGCGACTTAAGACCGCGACTTCTACTGGAAATCCTTCGAAACGACTCAACATTGTTTCGTAATGTTGTTGCGCTAAAATAGTCGTTGGTACTAAGAAAGCGACTTGTTTACTTTCTTTAATTGCTTTAAAAGCCGCTCGTAAAGCCACTTCTGTTTTTCCAAAACCAACGTCACCGACTAACAGTCGGTCCATCGGCTTGGCTTTTTCCATGTCACGTTTAATTTCACTTGTACTACGTAACTGATCATCGGTTTCACTATAAGGAAAGGAATCTTCAAATTCTTTTTGATAACCATCATCAGGCGCATAAGCATAGCCACGTTCGGCTTCACGTTTCGCATATAATTGAATCAAATCATCTGCAATGTCTTCAATTTTCGTAGCCACTTTGCGTTTGGTTTTAGCCCATTCGTTACCACCAAGTTTATTGACTTTCGGTTGTTTGGATTCCGATGCGACGTATTTTTGTACCAAGTTTAGTTGGGTCACCGGAATAAAGAGTTTGTCTTCATTTTGGTATAAAATCGTGATGTAATCTTGATGAACGCCATCAATGGCGATTGTTTCCATACCTAAATATTTCCCAATCCCATGGTTGACATGCACCACGTAATCGCCGATTTTTAATTCATTATAACTCTTTAGACGTTCCGCATTTGAAATCGTTTGGCGACGTGCGCGCTTGCGTGAGACTTTTTGAAAAATTTCTTTTTCCGTCACCACAACTAAGCGATCTTGTTGTAATTCAAAACCATTCTGTAGCGATCCATGAATAATTTGCGTCCGTCCTGTAAATAAACGATCCCCTGTCGTTTCGACTGCATAAATTTGATGCTCGCGAAACTCGGCTTCTAGACGTTTACTCCGTTCTGGGTCTCCAACAATAAAGACCACTGTCTGTTGTTGCTTTTCCCATCGATCGACTTCAGCTTTTAACAAGCCCATTTGACCAAAGAATTGTTGCATTGGGCGATATTGGAAATTATGAATCGCTTGAAAACGTAAATTTCCCATCCCTTTTTGGAAAACCGAAAAATAACTTGTCGGGAACTCAATGTGACTAAGCAATTGATGAACATCGCCACCAAACACCTGCTCAGAAAAAACACGTAAATCCGCAATCTTTTGTGTGTGCCACTCTGCTTCTTCTCGTTGGATTTCGCGCGTAGTTTCCATAATTCGTGGATAGTCATCAATCATCACCAATGTTTCTTTGGGGAAGAAATCGACAATCGTCCGTTTTTCACGGTAAAGTAAATCCGTATAGAAGACCGCATCGTCACCCGCAATGCCCTCTTGCCACTGAGTGCGTAATTGCCCAAAGTAATCTTCTAACAATTGACGATCATCGGCATCCTTCGTCACGGCTAAGCGTTTCGATAACAATTCTTCTAATTTTTCATTTGCATCTAAAAAATTCAGTTCAGAAAAAACTAAGTCCGATGTTGGCGAAATAAAGACTTCTTCTAATTTTTCTAATGAGCGTTGCGTTTCCACATCAAAAGAACGTAGCGAATCAATCTCTGTATCAAATAACTCGACACGTATCGGATTATCCGAATCAAGCGGATAAATATCAATAATACTGCCACGTAAACTAAACTCACCTGGCTTGCCAATCATCCCTTGACGTTCATAACCCATTGATACGAGCCGTTGTGCCAAATCCTCAAGCTCAATTTCACCACCCATTTGCCAATGTAATTGGTGTTGTTGCCACGTTTCTTTACTTGGTAAAAACTTGCGCATACCCGCTGTCGGTACGACGTAAATTCCTGGATGACCAGAAGTAATCGCATTTAAAGTCACGACCCGTTCTGTTCGAGCCTCGGGTGAAGCAAAAGCCATTTCAGCCGAAATGACTTCATCAACTGGAAAAACATAAATGTCTTCTTCAAAATTTCTTAAATCTTCTGCTAGCTGATTGGCATAAAATAAATTTGCGGTTACAACTAAAATCGGTTGATTAAATTTTTTATATGCGCCTAAAATCGCCAATGTTTTTGCAGAACCAGAGAGCCCAGTAAGCAATTGGCGCGGTGTTTTTTCTTTTAATTTAATTTGCCACTCGTTAAAAAGTGTGCCTTGATTCACTAAATCAACAATATTCATACCATACTCCTTCTTAATTAAAGCGATTCATCGTCCCTAGAAAATCTTGTTTCTCTAAATAATCTTGGATCGCTTTAAATGCCAAATCCAAACTGCTTTCAATGTGAGGAATTTCTTCTTTGCTAAACGGGCTTAATACATGTTGTACAACCGTTTGTCCTTTACGCGGGCGATCAATCCCAATTTTAATTCGATCAAATTCTTGCGTACCCAGATGTGAAATCAAACTCTTCATCCCATTATGTCCACCAGCACTGCCTTTTTGACGTAGACGAATCTTACCTAAAGATAAATCCAAATCGTCATAAATGACCGTCAACTCATCAGGATACATGCCCAAGTAAGTCAATAATGGACCTACTGCACGACCCGATTCATTCATATAAGTTTGCGGTTTAACTAAAATAATTTTTTCACCATTTAAAAAGAATGTCGCCACTTCTGCTTCAAATGGATTTTTTTGAAAACTCACATTATAAGCTTTCGCTAATTCATCAACAACCATAAAGCCCACGTTGTGTTTAGTTTTTTCGTATTTTTTTCCAGGATTTCCTAATCCAACAATCATTTTCATTATAAATTTTCTCCAATATTATCTATTTTAAAGCACAAACACGCAAAAAGATTGAGCATGGAAAAAGATTGGTTCTTTTTCACATTCTCAATGTGTATTCGTTAAAATTATTCAACTTTAAATCTTATTTATTATACCACAAGCCACTCATTTGTCCTCATTCACCCGACTAGATTTCGAAAAACTTTAGAATTAGCTGCTTACCTCATGAACTTTACGAATTCTTTTATTTTTGAATGACAACATTTTATTAAAATGGTAACATATTGTTAACAAACAAGGAAAGTTGGTGCCCCATGTCTACAAAATTAAACACAAAAGATAATCAAAAAATCATTTTAGTTGGTAATGGTGCGGTTGGTTCAAGTTACGCTTTTGCTTTAGTTACACAAAATATTGCGCAAGAAATCGGAATTATCGATATTAACCGTTCAAAAGCAGAAGGCGATGCGAAAGATTTATCACATGCCCTGGCGTTCACTTCTCCGAAAAAAATCTACGCAGCTGATTATTCCGATGCTCATGACGCAGATATCGTCGTTATTACTGCAGGGGCTGCCCAAAAACCGGGTGAAACCCGCCTTGATTTACTGCACAAAAATCTCGTGATTAATCGTTCGATTGTCACTCAAATCGTTGCTTCTGGCTTCAACGGAATTTTCCTCGTAGCAGCCAATCCTGTTGATATCTTAACTTATTCAACTTGGAAATTCTCCGGTTTTCCAAAAGAACGGGTCATTGGTTCCGGAACGTCGCTTGATTCAGCACGTTTTCGTCAAGCACTGGCGGAATTAGTCGATGTCGACGCAAGAAATGTCCATGCTTATATTTTAGGGGAACATGGCGATTCAGAATTCCCTGTCTGGTCACATGCTAACGTAGCTGGCCTATCGATTTACGACTGGGTAATGGAACATCCTGAAATTGATGAAGAAGCAATGGTCAATTTATTCTTTAACGTCCGTGATGCCGCTTATGACATTATTGAGAAAAAAGGCGCTACTTTTTATGGCATCGCTGTCTCATTAACCCGCATCACCCAAGCGATACTCGACAATGAAAATGCGGTCCTACCACTTTCTGTTTATTTAGATGGACAATACGGATTAAACGATGTCTACATTGGCTCACCGGCCATTATTAATGCCCAAGGAATCAAGCAAGTTATCGAAATCCCGCTCAATGATAGTGAGCGAGCTAAGATGGAACTTTCCGCTAACCAATTAAAAGAACTCCTAGCTGAAGCTTTTAACAAACTCGCTGAAGAAGATGCCCATAAAAATTAAATAATACTCACTAAAAGAAAGAGTTACTTTGAAATAACGTAACTCTTTCTTTATTTTTCTATAATATTGACTGACAAAAAATGCCTCGCAATTTAACTTTCACAATTACTATGCTAGAATGGGGCGGGTAGATAACTATAAAAATTAATGGAGCTGATCGCCACATGTCACGTTCTGATCGTCGTTCAGATAATAAAAAATCAAATAAACCGAAAATCATTACTGCTATTGTTCTAGGCGTTGTCCTATTAGGAGTGGGCGGTTATACCGTCAAAAGCCAAACATATAACGAGCGCTTTTTACCTAAGACCTTTATTGGCGACCTCGATGTTAGTGAACTCTCAGTTAAAGAGGCCAATGATCAATTAGTCAAAGCGCAAAGTGATCTTGCTTTTGTCATAAAATCCAATGGTCAAGAATGGAAAAGCATCAAAAAAACCGAATTAGGCTTAGAATCAAATTTTGAAACTGAGCTACAAACATTGCAAGAAAAACAAAACCCTTGGAAATGGGGGGTGCAATACTTTAATAGTCCAGATAATTTAACATTAGCGCCTAGTGCATTTAATGAAGAAATCTTAAATGAACAAACCGCCAAATTAGAAGCCGAACTGACGGCTTGGAACAAAGAACGCACACCGACAAAAAATGCAACACTTGAACGAAAAGAAGGTGGCTTTGAAATTGTTCCAGAACAACAAGGCGATAACGTCAATACGAAAAAAGTTTTCGAAGACTTTAAGGCTCAATTATTAAAAGGTTCCTCTGAAATTGAATTGACGGATTACACCATCAAACCAAGTGTTACTGCCGATGATCCAAAATTAACTGAAGAATTAGAATCAATTAATAAAATTGCTAAAGTTGAAGCGACTTATGTCATTAATGGTAATTCTTTCCAAATCCCGCCTGAAAAAATTAACGAATGGCTAATTTACCAGGACGGAAAAGTTTCACTGAATCGTGAATTGGTTTACGCTTACGTAACTCAATTAGGTACTGATTACAATACTAGCTCCAATCCATCGACTTTCCAAAGTACAAGACGTGGCGAAGTCAGTGTCCCTGCTGGTTCGTTAAGTTGGACAATTGCAACAGATGCTGAAACTGATGAACTGATTGCTAATATTTTAGCAGGCGAATCCTTTAGCCGTTCACCGATCGCCCAAGGTAGTGCAAACTCTGGCAGTCCGCTTTTTGGCAACACCTATATTGAAGTTGACTTAATTAATCAGCAAATGTGGTATTACAAAGACGGACAAGTTGCCTTAGAAACACCCGTTGTTACCGGTAAACCAACCACGCCAACTCCAGCCGGTGTGTTCTATGCTTGGAATAAAAAATTAGATGAAACGTTACGTGGAACCAACGATGACGGTTCCAAATATGCGGAACCCGTTGATTACTGGGTACCAATTGATTGGACCGGCGTCGGTATCCATGACTCCGATTGGCAACCAGCTTACGGTGGCGAGCTTTGGAAAACAGTCGGTTCACACGGCTGTATCAACACACCACCGAACGTCATGAAACAACTTTACGGCATGATTGACGTTGGCGTGCCTGTCCTAGTCTTTTAAACATTTGATTTACTGAATAAAATAAAAAAAACGAAACGACCATCAAGTGGCTTTGGACTTTTGATGGTCGTTTCTTGACTTTATTCTTCGACAGATGTATAAACTTCCGTTACGTCATCGTCGTCTTCTAATTTCTCAATTAAAGCTTCAAGTTGTGCTTGTTTCTCTGTATCCAATTGGATTGTTGTTTGGGGAATCATCGTTAATTCTGCTTGAGCTAAAGTAAATTCTTGTTCTAACGTATCACGAACCGTCACAAAATCTTCAGCTGCAGTATAGATTTCGAACACTTCCGGTGAGGTAATTAGGTCTTCGCCACCTGCTTCAAGGACTTTTTCGAATAAATCATCTTCACTAACAGCTAATCCTTCACGCTCAATTGCAAGATAACCTTTGCGATCAAACATATAATTAACCGAACCCGTCTCACCTAAACTGCCGCCATTTTTATTAAAGGCCACG